>JACDAF010000142.1 GCA_013695575.1 Chloroflexota bacterium
CTCGACCGCCTCGTCCTCCGTCTTGCCGCCCCGTTCGAGACCCGGCCAGTCCGCCGCGACGGCGACCCATCGCTTGCCCCTCGTGGGCTGTTCGACGAGCACGCGAAGACGGGACGTCATCGGCTCATCGTACCGGCGACTCGGGACCACCTCCGTAGACTGACGCGGGGGTGCGGGAACCGCTTCGACGATGCTCGATGTCGCCCGTGGCGATGTCACCCCACAAGCGCCACACCCAGCACGATGGGCCCGACGGTTCCCTGTACGCGGAAGAGCTGTTCGGCCTCGAGGCCCTCCCTCACCGAAGGAAAGCTAACCAGCCGAAAGCGACTGACGCGAATCACCGCGCAAACATTGCGTCGGTAGCCCGGATGGGATTCGAGCCCATGACCTCTTTGAAAGGGATGAGGTCAAGAGAAGCGGTCTAGAAACTGAATTGAGCACGAGTGCCGCGCCGGACCAACCAGAAACGCGCGGCAGAGAAACGGTCTAACGGCGCCCCGAGTCGCAAGGTTGGCTAGCCGATCGCACGATCAGCTCTTCAGCTCCGTCGCGAGCTCCTTTGCGAAGCGGAGCTCGTGCTCGTGCCTCGTCGCTCAGCACTTCCTTGCGGGTGCGCTCACTCGCAGGGACTCACTCACACTCGGATGCCGCGTGTGCCCCAGTGTGGCGGCGCTTAGCCGGGATCAGGTGACGAGGCGCTCGCCCCCGGCGCGGGTGCGGCCGCTCACCGCGCGCGAGTGACGACGCTCGATCGCATCGGCCGCGACAGGACACACAAGGACATCGCCGCCAAGTTCGGCATCTCGATCAACACCGTCGCCAACCTCGCCGCGAACGCGTACAGGAAGCTCGGCGCGCACAGCGCCGCGGCCGCCGTGCTTGCCCATCGCGACGCGCATCCGTGGTGTGCGGCTCGTGCATCGACTTCGGGCCGATCCTCGAGCGCATCAAAGTCTCGCGAACAACCTAGAGAATGGACTCGTGCCTTGTCCCAGGCTCGTCCCTCCTCGTCCGGTCTGGCTGTACACGTGCCTCTACAGGATCAGGACCGCACGAGCGGGACGACTGCTGCGCGCGCGTGCACCAGATGTACGAACGTTGCGCCGCCCATGCGAGAATGCGCGCGTCATTGCCGCGATCGCGGCGGCGGTCTCGACGCGTTGAAAACGGGAGGCAAACCGTGACCCCACGACGCACGATCACGATCGGTTTCGGTGGCGCCCTCGCGGTGATCGCGGCGGCTGCAGTGGCCAACCTGCTCGGAGTGATCGTGGAGCAGGCGCTCGGTGAGGAGTGGACGGGACACGCGACCATCCACATCGTCTTCGGCGGGCTCGCATTGGCGATCGCACTTTGGGTTGGTCGCGTCCGCCGAGCAACGCTCGCGAGCGGCTGGGCCGAGCGAGGCCTAGACGCCGTGCGCCTGATCGCCTTCGTCGTGAGCGCGACGGCGGTCGTGGAAGGGATCGGCGCGTACCCCCCACTCGAGGTGCTCCATAACGTTGTCTATGTCAACGTACTGTCGCTGCTCGTCCTGTTGCTGGGCCTTCTCTTCATCGCAGCCGTAGGAGTCGCGCGAGCGGTCCGCGCCGAAACGCGCGGAGCGGCCTAGCTCGCAAACAACGCGCGTGGAGGTCTGCTGTGACACGACTCCTCGGGTCGCTTGCCCTGATCGTGGGAGGGCTGGCGTGGATGGTCCAGGGGGTGCTGCTCGCCGGGAAGACCTACGGCGATACGGCAGGGGTCAGGCTGCTCCGGCCGGCGGAGCCGCTCTCATCGACGTATCGCAACACCGACGATCTCGCCCTCTACGTGGGCGCCGCGGTGGTCCTCACGCTGGTCGGCTTGGCCCTCCTCCACGGCCGAGCGATCTGGAACGCTGGCGGCTGGGGCAAGGCGTCGGTGGTGCTTCTCGCGCTCGGCGTTTTGCTCCTGGCGCCGTGGCCGCTGCTAGGCATCGGCTATCTCAGCTTCATCCTCGGGATGATCGCGCTGGGGATCACCGCGCTGCGGACGGGCGTGCTCCCTCGCTCCGTAGCCGGGATGCTCATCGCCGCAGCGATCCTCCTGCTCTTCGCCAACTTGGAGGACGACCGAGCCCTCCTGCTCGCCGGCCCCGGAGCCGCCTGGATCTGGCTGGGTGCACGCAGCCTGGTCGCGACGACGCATCCGCAGCCACGTGCGCTCGGAAGTCACTGATCCGCGTCCGTTCGTCTGGACCGGTGCGATGTCGATCCTGCGGAAGGTCGAGCACTGTCAAGAAGCGTTAGAGACAGGACACGAGCCGCTTCGCGATGGCGCGACGGGAGTACGAATTCCATTGGGCCGAAGCCGCTTGCCTCAACGTCGCAACGGTGCAGCAAGCCGTATCGGGTGGCTCGATGGAGTCGCGCTGGCATCCGAGACCTGGTGCTACACGGTCTTCGGTTGGTCGGCCGGCGTGTCGTCTCGTGCCAGCGGGAACGCGCCCGCGAGGTGCAGCAGGCCGGCGGAGACCCATGTGCCCGCCAAGATCAGATTTCCATACCACGTACTTGTGAGGATCAGTCCGGCGAACGTGAGGAGCACGGCCGCCGCGAATAGCCGTGCTTTCGCGCGAGCGAGACCGACGCCGAGCGGGATCAACGCGAATGTCCCGACGAGGATCGCGCCGACATAGACGAAGCCGAGGGACTTGAAACCAAGTCCGTCCTCGACGAGATTCGCGATGCCGGCAGCCCCCAGACCGAACGCCGCAGCGGCCCCGCCGCGCGAGACCGCGAACCTGCGCACGACACGCAGGCGCCAGATGCACAGCGCGAGCGTGATGAGTCCGGCGCTGCCCAGCGCCACGGCCGTGTAGTCGAGCATCGATGTCGGCGACCAGTACGTCGGGTCCATCGTCGTGATCCAGGCGCGGACGGCCCAGACCGCGCCGCCCACCAACGCGAGGGGCGCGAAGCAGCCGTATCGCATCGCTCGCGAGCTGATGTTCGCGGACCGCGTGCCGATCTCATGTGGTGCCGTCTGTTGCCTCCACCCTCGACCTCGTCGCGCAGGCGCGCTGCTGGCGCATGTCTCGCGCGGAACGCGGGCAGGAA
>JACDAF010000325.1 GCA_013695575.1 Chloroflexota bacterium
TCCCCGGCGAGCTCGACGAAGCGAGCGCCGGGGATGCCGTCGGCCACGACACGCCCGGATGCCACCGGCACGGTCCGGTCGCCTCGACGATGAAGCACCAGCACGGGCACACGGATCGCGGGCAACACCTGACGCACGTCGATCGCATCGTTCATACGCGTGAGCGTGACGGCGGCCGCCGGGCTCGCGCTCGAGCGCAGGTACCCGCCCCACCAGCGCACGAAGCGCTCATCGTGAATTGCGCTCGGGGCTCGCTCCGCGAGGCCGAAGCTGCCGCCCCACTCCTGCGGGATGCGCTCGATGAACCGCTCGCGGTCCTCGGGCGCGACGCCGGAGGGGTGGTCGGGCGCACGCAGCCGGCGCGCGTAGCCCCCGAACGTCACGACGGCCGCCGTGCGTCCGGGGTACGTTGCGGCGAAAAGCAAGCAGAGCGGCCCTCCCTCCGACACGCCGACGAGCGCCGCTCGCCGCGAACCGACCGCGTCCATCACCGCGCGGACGTCGTCCATCCGATCCTCGAGCGAGGGCAGCTGCTCGACGGCCACGCGATCCGAGAGGCCGGTCCCGCGCTTGTCGAAGACGATGAGCCGCGAGAAGGAGGCGAGGCGCTGGAGGAAGCGCGCGAAGGACGGCTCTGTCCAGAACTGGTCGATGTTGGAGACCCAGCCCATGACGAACACGAGGTCGATCGGTCCGCTGCCGACGACCTGGTAGGCGATGTTCACGTCGCCGCTCCGCGCGTAGCGGGTCTCGATCGGGTCTGGGGAGGTCACCACGTCTTGTATTGGAAGCGCTCGAGCCGGTCGACGATCGGCGCCAGGAGCTCGCGGCGGAGCCTGTTGTGCTCGGCGTGGGCGTCGTACGCGCGATACGCGTCCTCGTCGTCGAACTCTGAAATGAACGCATGGGTCAGGTTGCCCTCACGAAGACCGAGGTCGGAAACCAGCTCCCAGCGTCTGCACCCGTCGAAGCGGATCGCCTTCATCGCCCGTTCGATCGCCTGGAGCTGCTCGGTTCGCGCCTCCGGCTTGAGCCTGAACAGCACGATGTTCCGTATCACGCGCGAAAGTCTAGGCGCGTCGCGAAACCCGTCCGCGTCAGCTGCGGATCGGAGGCGCCGGTCACGCAGCATTCCCTGAAGGCGTCGTCGCGGTCAGCTGAAGCGGCCCATCACCGCGCGCCAGGCCTTCACTATTCTCCCGTGATGTGCTGTCGGCCTGCTCTCCGTCGGTGCCATCGCGTTCTTCCTCCTGGTCGTCGCCCTGACGGAGGTCGTGCGCAGGCCGAGGGCGCCTCCCCCGGCGAGGAGGAGGCGAGGGCCCGGAGCACGGGCGCTGACTCGATGAACGTTCTGTGAGTTATCGCTGGCACGTTGTCGCGCTCGCGCTGGCCGCTATCCACCACTTGGACCACGTGCTGCGCGGTACGCACGTCGGCTGGCCGGTCAACGGCGAGGTGAATACGTTCACGTACACGCTCGCGATCTATCCGATCGTGCTGCTCGGCTTCATCGTGCGGTCGACCCGGTACTGGCTGTTCGCGGCCGCGAGCGGGCTCGCGCTCCTCACCGCGGTCCACCTGTTCATCGAGCGCCCTGGCGAGATCGTCGGCGGCTACGCGCAGCCGCTTGCGGGTGTCCTGGCCCTCGCCGTGCTCGTCGCGCTCATCGCGCTGCTCGCGATGATCACCTGGCGGTACGCGCGGCCCCCACGAACAGCAGGCTCGCGATGACCGCGAGCCCGGTCTCAGCCGCCTTCGTTGCGAGGCCGATGGGCTCCACCGGGAGCGTATCGCGGGTCACCGCGTACGCGAGGACGAGCCCCACCGCGTAGAACGCGATGAGCGCGTCGATCGCCACGTTCCGCCGGAAGATCGCGAGCGCGCAGCCTGCATACCCGATCGCCATCGCGGCGAAGACCCAGCCCCGCGTGGCTTCGCCCGGAATGAGATCGACCGCGGCGAGCGCCGCGTGGATCGCGGCGGCGACGAGCGCGAGCCCGGCCGCCGCGATCCTCGCTCGGGACTCGCTCAGACGGCGACGCGAGCGTTGCGGCGGCCGAGCCAGAACACGACCGCCGCGGCAACGAGCAGGACGACGCCAATCACCGTGTGCGCGGTGTGCATCGAGCCGAGGCCGACTGCCTCGTGGTTCAGGGGCAGCGGGGGCGTGTGGTCGAAGATCAGGTAGAGACCCGCGAGCACCAGGACGACGGATAGGATCTGCATCGAGTCCTCCTCTTCGCTAGGGGCAATACGCTGGCGCGCCCGATCCGGATGACGCTCGGCTGAAGCGAGCCGTCACCATCGCGAGCAGGATCACCGTCCCGATCACGAGCTGGATGATGCCGAGGCGCTGGATGCGCGCGCGCAGGACCGGCACTTGCGCAGCTGCGGCCGCGTCACCGGCGGCCGCCTGCGGCGCCACCGCCAGGAGCCGCTCCACCAGCGGCTTGGTCATCCCGCGCGCCAGGCCATACAGCACGAGCGCGAGGACGATGCCGGCAGCCATGACGAGCGCCCAACGGGAGCCGAGGACATCCTCCAGCTGGCGCGCGCGGCCCGAGAGCAGCAGGTTGCCGACGCCGGTCGCGATCGTGAGCTCGGCGGTCCGCAGGATGTAGCGGACCTGCCGTGGACCGAGCGCCAGGAGCGCCGGGCCGCGGGCCGGCATGGGCATCGACGCCAGTGCCGGCAGCTGCACGAAGATCACGTAGTATCCGCCGCCGATCCACAGCACGCCCGCGAGCACGTGCAGCCACTGCACCGCGATTCGGAGAACATCGTCCATCACGGGATAATCTACTGATGCCCCCAAAGGACTACTACGCCCTCCTCGGTGTCCAGCGCGATGCGACGGACGACGCGATCCGCAGCGCGTACCGCAAGCTCGCCCGGCAGTACCACCCCGACGTGAGCACGGAAGCCGGTGCCCCCGACCGGTTCAAGGAGGTCACCGAAGCGTACGAGGTCCTCTCGGACCCCGAGCGCCGCCAGCGCTACGACATGTTCGGCAATGGCGATGGCGCGGCCGGCTTCGGCATCGACGATCTCTTCAACACGTTCTTCGGTGGTGACGCACGCCGACGTGACCGCGGCCCGTCCCGCGGGGCCGACCTGCGGCTCGCGCTCGAGATCGAGCTGATCGACGCGGTCCGCGGCGCAGAGCAGGAAGTTCTGGTCCCGCGCCTCGAGACCTGCGAGCGCTGCGCAGGGAGCGGCGCGGAGCCGGGGTCCTCCGCGTCCACCTGCGCGACGTGCAGTGGCCGCGGCGAGATCCGCCAGGTGCAGCAGTCCGTCTTCGGGCGCTTCGTGAACGTCTCCGCCTGCCCTCGCTGCGGCGGAACGGGCCGTTCCATCGACAGGCCCTGCACGACGTGCCGCGGCGAAGGCCGTGAGCGCACCGAGCGCCGCGTGTCGCTCTCGATCCCGCCCGGCATCGATGACGGCCAGCAGCTCCGCGTGCAGGGGCAGGGCGAGGCGGGCACGCGGGGCGGGCCGCACGGAGACCTGTACGTCCTCATCCGTGTGCAGGAGCACCCGGCGTTCCGCCGGGAGGGCGACGACCTCTTCCACGTCCTTCGCATCAGTCCGGCGCAGGCAGCGCTCGGCGATGAGACCTCCGTCCGGACGATCGAAGGCGACCAAGCCAAGGTGAAGGTCCCGGCGGGAGCGCAACCCGGGCAGATCCTGCGCATCCGCGGCAAGGGTGTACCCAGGCTCGGCGGTGGTGGCCGCGGCGATCAGCTCGTGTACGTCGAGGTCGTCACCCCGCGCTCGCTCTCGAAGGAGGAGCGGAAGCTCTACCAGCGTCTCCGCGAGCTCGGCGGCGAGCCAGAGCAGCAGGACGGCGCTGGCAACGTGTTCGATCGGATCAAGGAGGTCTTCGCGAACGACTGACCCGCAGCGCGCTCGCTGGCTCGAGATCGCGGTGCCCGCCCACGCCGAGGCCGTTGAGGCGGTCAGCGAGATCCTCGACCGTGTGGGATACAACGGCATCGCGGTCGAGGTGCCACTGGACGGCGGCGACCACGTCGTGATGGCGTACCTCCCGTACGAGGGTGAGATGCGCACGAAAGTGCGACAGGTCCGCGATGCGCTCGGCCATCTCCAGGCGTTCGGCCTAGGCCCGATCGGGGCCCTTCGCCTTCGCCGCCTCCGCACGGAGGACTGGCTCGAGAGCTGGAAGGCCTCCTTCACGCCGATCCGTAGCGGCCGCTTCCTCATCCGGCCGACCTGGGCGGAGCGTTCCGATCCGGGTGACGCGATCGTCATCGAGCTCGATCCCGGCATGGCCTTCGGCACCGGTCTCCATCCCACCACCCAGCAATGCCTCGAGGCGCTCTCGGATCTGGAGCTCGCCGGCCGCCCGCTGCTCGACGTCGGCACGGGGTCGGGGATCCTCGCGATCGCGGCAGGAAAGTGTGGCGCGGGGCCGATCGTCGCGACCGACATCGACGAGGTCGCGGTGCGTGCCGCCCGCCAGAACTGTGAGCACAACGGCGTGAAGGCGGAGGTCGTCATGGGCTCCGCCGCCGACGTCGCCGGCGCGTTCGATGTCGTCGTCGCGAACATCGTCGCCGCAACGCTGCAGTCCATCGCGCACGACCTGCGCGCACGCCTCGCTCCACGCGGCACGCTCGTCCTCGCCGGGATCATCGCTGGGAAGGAGCACGAGACGGCTGCCGCATTCGCGCAGCGGCCGGTCGCGCGCGCGCAGCGTGGCGACTGGGTCTCGCTGGTGCTGCGATGAGGCACCGCTTCGTCGTCGGACGCGACCTCGTGCTCTCCGTGGATCAGGCACGACAGATCGCGTCGGTGCTGCGATGCGGGCGAGGCGACACCATCACGCTGCTGTCCGACGGCGAGGAGATCGAGTACCGGCTCGACCGGGTGAGCGCGTCGTCCATCGCGGGGACGGTGCTCGGGCGCCGCGCGTCGGATGCCGAGGCGCGCGTCCGGCTCGTGCTGGCGCTCCCGCTCCTTCGCGGCGAGCACAGCGAGCTCGCACTGGAATCGACGACGCAGCTCGGCGTCGCGCGCTTCGTCCCGTACACGAGCTCGCGGTCCGTCGCCCGGGGTCTCAGCGCGGAGAAGCGGCGACGCTGGGAGCGCATCGCGCGTGAGGCGGTCGAGACCTCGCGCCGTGCGAGGCTGCCTGAGATCGGTCCGGTCATGCGCTGGCCGTCGCTCTTCGAAGAGCTGGAGGGTGACATCCTCGTCGCCTGGGAGATGGAGCGCGCGCTGCGGCTCGCCGACGCCGTCCCGCGAGCATCCGACGCGGTGTCGCTCGTCGTCGGGCCGGAAGGCGGGCTCAGCGCGGAGGAGGTCGATCTCGCGCGCAGCAAGGGCGCCCGCGTCGTCTCCCTCGGCAGGCGGCCGCTACGTGCGGAGACGGCCGCCATCGCGGCGGTCGCGGAGCTCGTGGCTGCCCTGGACCGCTAGGACGCTGGAGCCGTGCCTACGGCGCGGCGAACAGATCCCGGCTGACCCCCTCCACCGGGGCCGCGCCTGCGAGCGCGAAGTGCTCCTCGCTCCAGAGCCGCGCGAGCACCGCCCAGGGCAGCTGGAACAGGACGTGGCCGGTCATCTGCGTACGATGCGCTCGGACCGCGTCACGCTTGCGCGCACGTGCGCCGACACGTCGATCGTCGTTGTCACGGAGTCGTCGGGCACGCCGACGTCGCGCTCCATGTCGGCGCCGGCGGCAGCCGCCCGTCCCGCGCGCAGCCCCGCCTGCGTGAACGCGC
>JACDAF010000328.1 GCA_013695575.1 Chloroflexota bacterium
GGCAAGCGACGTCATTCCGGTTCCGGTCGACTCGGCTCGGTTTCGCCCGCCCACGCAAGCAGAGAGACTCAAGGCGCGAGCCGCCCTCGACATAGATCCCGATGCCTTCACGGTCGTCTTCGTCGGACACCTGCAGTCCCGGAAGCGGGTTGATCGGCTCATCGCCGCGTTCGCGGCGATAGACGAACGGGAACCACGTAGTCGCCTGCTCCTCGTCGGCGGCACAAGCGGCGCGGCCGACGACGCGGAGGAGCAGCTTCGCCTTCAGGCCGCGAACCTCGGGGTCTCCGACAGCGTTGCTTTCTTCGGCCCAGTCAATGAGCCAGAGCAACACCTCTGGGCAGCCGATGTTTTCGTCCTGCCGTCCGACCGGGAAGGAATGCCGAACAGCATTCTGGAGGCGATGTCGTGCGGCCTGCCGTGCATCGCGCCGCCCTCGGCTGGAGGTGAGGAGCTCCTGAACGACGAGACCGGGATCGTGCCGCGGAGCGCCGACCCCGGCGACCTGCTCGTTCCGCTGCAGCGCCTCGCCGAGGAGCCGGCACTTCGGGGAAGCCTTGGTCGCGCCGCGCGCCGACACGCCCTGGAGTACGACGTCGAGCGCGTCATCGGCGACTATGAGCAGCTGTACGCCAGGATGACGGCAGCCGGCCGGGCGGCCGAGCCTACGAGGAGGAGGGGCCCGCGCCGGGCGAGCGACGGAAGAAGCCGAGCCCCGAGCTCGTAAAGTCCCGCTTCAGGACGGCCGCCGTCAGTCCAAGGGCTACGGCGAGCTCCGCAACCACGACCACCCAAGCCATTCCTCGTGCGCCGAACGCTGGCGCCGCGACGAACGCCAGAACAAGATTGACGGCCGCGCCGAGCAGAACCGTGCGGACGAGCTGACGATCCATCTCGAGGGACAACATCCAGCCTGCGCCGAGAACGGTGCTGTATGCGATCAGTGGGACGATGAGGCAGAGGATCCGCAGGAGCGGCGCGGAGGCGGCGAACTCCGAGCCGAAGAGGAGCCTGACGATCTCTTCATCGAGAACAGCGAGGAAGATCGACCCCGCCGTCCCGACCGCCACGAGCGACGCAAGCGTGGCTCGACCGAGGCGGCGGGCGCGCTCGGCCGCGTTCGACCTCTGCAGGTAGGACAAGCGCGGATACGCCGCCCACGCGACCGCTGCGAGGAGTTGCGTCGCTGCCCGCACGATTCTCTCCGCCAGGCCGAAAACGGCAACCTGAGCGGCGGAGACGAAGAGCCCGAGGATGATGACGTTCGCCGTCGTGTAGAAGCCAACAGCGGCCGCGGAGACGAACAACCTCGAGCCGCGGCGAAGAGCTTGCGCGCTCTCAGCCCAGTGGGGCAGGCGAACCGGCGCAGTGCGAGACATTCGCGCCACGAGCGCCGCCGCTCCCACTCCGGTCGACGCGGCGGTCAAAGCAAGCACGATCCACGCGTCCTCCGGCTCGTGGACGAGCACGAACGTCAGGACGGTGGCGACCACGCGGCAGGCGAGTTGAACGAGCGCCGCAACCCGCATGGCTTCGATGCCGAGGAAGAACCAGTTAGGCGTGAACCCCAGGCCGACTGCGGCGAGCCAAGCGAGTAGGGCGAACTCGGGTTCGCCAGCCACTGACGGTATCGCCGCGAGCGCGACGAGCACTGCTCCGAGCGTGGCTGCAGCGAGGATCGCCTTCGCCCCGAGCACGCCGGAGACGATCCTCGAGAGCTGCTCGGGATCGTGTCGAGCAACGGCGACGTCACGCGTCGCGGACTGGTTGAAGCCGAACTCAAGGATCAGCGCTAGCACTTGGGAGACACTCTGCGCGAGAATCAGCGTTCCGAGCGCCTCCCCCCCGTGCACCCGCGTGAGGTATGGGAGCGTCACGAGCGGCACGATCAGGATCGCGAACTGCACCCAGTAGAGGGCGAAGGCGTTCCGAACGATCTTGTGCCGAAGCACGCGAGCGAACGTGCTCCTGAGATCGTCCCGCAGCGACGGCAGGATACGAGCGGTCAGTCTCTTCGGACGCTGCGTCACCGTGGCGCGACGGTCACCGGCTTCGTTCGCAAGCTACGTGGAAGCCTACGCCGACTCGGTGATGCGCCGCAATGCAGGAATTCCGCTCGGACCTTTGTAGGGATGGACGAAGGTATGTCCCTCATGCTTCAGACGCACGAGCTCGGAGAGCGTGAACTCGCCGTCCGCTCGGACGTGCCGGTAGAGGGTGCTGTGAGCGTCGACGTCCACCACGCGGAACCCGAGGTGGTGCAGCAGCGTCGGCAGGTAGAGCTCCCCGTAACACGGCGGATGCTCGTCGACGGAAAGGTACGCCTCGAGCGCGGCACGCTTGAGCCAAAAGCCGTTCCCGAGACACCCGTACATCCGCGCTGGGTCTTCGTGGACGGAGATGGCCCGAAGATGAGCAACGAGACGCTCGTCGCGCCGAAACCGCACGTAGTGGATCCAGTTAGTTCCGGTCCTCTCGCTGCACGTCTTCCCCAACAAGTCAGCATCCGTCTCGACGGCGAGCGTCTTTATACGCTCTTCGAATCGACCGTCCAAGATCATGTGGTCGTACTCGAAGAGGTAAAGAGAATCGATCGTCGGGTCGGCTTTGACAAAGCGATCGTAAAGAGCAGCGAATGTCTCATGAAAAGACTGGAACGTGCGGGGGGGCAGGCGGAAGGACGGATCGTCGACCAGAACTTTGTCCGCATATTCGAGCTCGGAGAAGTCCGCTGGCTCGCCGACGTGACAGATGGCGAAGCGAGCTTCGGGCGCGATGTCCTGCAGGTACCGGAGCGAATCGCGGACGGCAGGGGCCCGCAAGTGGGTCATGACGACGTTGAGCATCGTCATCGGCTTCCTGCTTTGCAGACTTCTTGCTCGACGTGACGAAAGGCGAGGGTGTTCTTGCCGTCCCAGTCCACGCGCACGAAGCCCGCTGCGCTACCGAGAAGTCGCAAACGCCCCCGCCAGACGACTGGGATGCCTTTGAAGAGCTCCCGCCCGCAGATCTCGCAGTGAATCGAGCGCCCGGCGCCCGTGAGCGCACTCCACTTGAGGATCGTCCTGAGGGTGTGAACGCGGAGGCGTTCCTGGAGGGGCACTGTAAGCCTCATGGAAGGTTGCAGAGGGTAGCATCGACGTCGGCGCGACCCTCGCCCTCACGGCTCGCCGCGAGGTGCGAGCGTCAGGCTTTGCTCCCCGCAGGCATGCTACGGAGCCATGCAGTTCGTCGCTCGTCTTGCACGGCATCCGATCATCCGCCAACAGGGGAAGTTCCTCGTGGTGGCGGTCGTGGCAGCGACCCTCGACTTCGGCGTCGCGAACATCCTGGCGTTCGTCGCCGACATCGACAAGGTGATCTCGAGCACCATCGCGTTGTCCATCGCGAGC
>JACDAF010000355.1 GCA_013695575.1 Chloroflexota bacterium
CAGCTCCAGGAGACGTAGGCATGCAGCTCTTCCTCGACACAGCCGACCTCGAAGAGATCCACACCGGCGTCGAGCAGTGGGGCGTCGTCAGCGGCGTCACCACGAACCCGACGCTGATCGCGAAGGCGGGTCAGGACCACGAGACGCAGGTCAAGCGCATCTGCGAGATCGTGGGCAACGTATCAGCCGAGTGCGTGAGCGAGAAGAAGGATGACCTCATCCCCGAGGGCCGCCGGATCGCCTCGTGGCACGAGAACGTGATCGTGAAGGTGCCGATGACCTGGGACGGTCTTGCCGCTGCCAAGGTGCTCGCGGGCGAGGGCGTTCGCATCAACGTCACCCTCTGCTTCACCGTCAACCAGGCGCTGCTCGCCGCAACGGTCGGCGCCTATATCGTCAGCCCCTTCGTCGGACGGCTCGACGACATCAACCAGGACGGCATCCGGCTGATCCGCGACATCGTCGCGGCGTACCGCGAGCAAGGGGTCACGACGAAGGTGCTGTCAGCGAGCCTGCGCAACCCCATCCATGTCCAGGATTCCGCGCTCGCCGGGGCCGACATCGCGACGATGCCGTTCAAGGTCATGGAGTCGCTCGTGACGCATCCGCTCACGGACCAGGGCGTCGCGCGTTTCCTCGCCGACTACGAGCGAGCGGGGGCGGGGCGCGCCTCCGCAGCGGGCGCGGACGCACGAGCGAAGCCCGACCTTCGAAGCGACTACCGGACGACGCAGGAACCGAAGGCCGTCGAGGCACCGCAGGGGCAAGCCGCCGCGAAGGCCTAGCACCATCCAGCTCAGCGGCGGGGCGGCTCTCCCAGCGTAAGCTCACGCACGTCGGCGTTCGCGATCCCGCAGAGGTCCAGCACGCAGAGCGTCAGCGCGGTCTCGGGATCCGTGCGGCCCTGCTTGATCGCGAGGTCGGTGGCGTAGAGGGACTCATAGGCACGCGTGATTCGCTTGCGATCGACCCGCCGCGCCTGCGCCTGCCAGCGGAAGAGCGACGCGGGGGACGACGCGCGGATGGCCTTGGCCATCCGGTTCGCGTCATCTGTCCCGCGCATCGCCGACGCGAAGAGCAGCACGCGGAACTGCCACACGAGCAGCGCGAGGATCTGCTGGGCGGCCTGACCATCGGCGAGCAGCTCCTCCAGCCGCGCCACGGCGCCCTTGGTGTCCTGCCGCACCACGGCCTCGGTGAGCGCGAACACGTCGCTCTCGATCGCGCCGGCCACGAGTGCCCGCACGTCGGCGGGCTCGACCGTCCGGCCGCCCGCGAAGGCCCCAAGCTTCGCGAGCTCCTGCTCGATGCGGTCAGTGTCCAAGCCGACAGCTATTGCCAGCGCGTCGACCGCCGCCGGAGCGAGCTCGAGCGCACGAAGCTGAGCGCGGCCGATGATCCACCCCGGCACGTCACTCGCGGGAAGGCGCAAGATCCGCTCGACGCGCCCGCCGGCGTCGCCGACGGCCGCCCGCAGGTCGACGCCGGTGGTCTGGTCCTTCTTCGCGCGGGCGCCGCGCTTCGCGCGCGAGGCCGGAAGCGTCTCCGTGGTCACGAGGATGAGCGCGGCGTCCGGGGGGAACTCGGCGACAAGGCGGTCGCTGCGAAGGGCCTCGGTGTGCTCGACGATCACGACGCGGCGCTCGTCGAGGGCCGCGAAGAGCCCTTGGGACGCGCCGCTCATGATCATCGCGTCCGGTGCATCGGACCGAGCGTCATGTCGCGTGACGCCGAGCGGTGCGCCGAGGTCCGGGCTCGGCCAGCGCACGATCCCGGCGCTCTCCGCCGGACCGCCGCTCGCGAGCGCGGCGACGAGCTCAGCGAGGCGTAGCCGTATCCGGAACGGGTCGTCCCCGAGGAGGAGGTAGACCGGACGCACCGGTCCGGACGACGAGACGGCTGCCATCGACTGCTACCTCCACCGTCCCATGCCGGTCGGTCCGGTACGTGGCCACGGCAGCCAGCGCGGCGAGGGCCGATCGCGCGGGGTGGCCGTACCGGTTCGACGCTCCGACCGAGAGTAGCGCGACGGACGGCCGCACGGCCTCGACGAGGGCGAGCGCATGAGGGGTGTCGGCGCCGTGGTGCGGCGGCACGTACACGTCCGAGCGGAGGGCGGGCGGGTCCAGCAGGAGATCTGCGAGCGCCTCGTCGGTCGCATCGCCCGTGAACAACGCCGTCACACCGGCGTACCGGACGCGGAGCACAAGACAGCGGTACTCGACGCGCGGATCCTCGTTCGGGGCGAGCGCGCTGATCTCGATCCCGCCGATCCGCAGCCGATCGCCCGCTCCGAGCGCGCGGCGCGGGACTCCGGCGCGCGACGTCCCCTCGGTCCACAGGCGGCTGAGCGCGACGTCCTCGAGGCCACGCGGCTCGACCGCAAGGCCGACGTCGTAGCGGCCAAGCACCGCGAGCAGCCCCGCGCCGTGGTCGGTATGGGCGTGCGTGAGGATCACGACATCGATGCGGCGCTGCCACGGCGCGAGGCTGCCGCCGAGCAGTGCGAGCAAGCGGCCGGGGTCGGGGCCGCCATCGATGAGCACGATGGCGCCGGAATGCTCGAGCAGGAACGCATCCCCCTGCCCGACGTCGAGCGCGCGCAGGCGCGTCGGCGACCCGCGGAGCGCGACGAGGCTTCCCGCGATAAGGATCGCCACGGCGCCGAAGGCGGTCGCGACGCCCAGCGTCCGTCGCGATGGACGCCACGCGAACTCGGCCGGACGGGGCGGTTCGGCATGGATCGCGGAGCGCCGGCCCCAGGCGAGTGCGCCCGCGAGCGCGAGAAACGGACCGCGCGCGAGGACGATCGCGAGCGCGCACACCGCGAGAGCGAGGCCGGTGGTCGGCCCGCGTGGGATCTCGGCACTCGCGCCCGGCAATGCCGCGGAGAGCTCGACGACGCGCCGCAGCGCGGTCGCGACGGCGTAGCTCGCGAGCCCGAGCGGCCGCGCGGCGTCCTCGGAGATCGCGCCGATGGCCGCGGTGGCCATGCCGAACGCCAGGAGCGGCGCGAAGAGCGGGACCGCGATGAGGTTCGCGAGCGGCGAGACGAGCGAGATCCTGCCGAACGCGGCCGCGATGATCGGGACCGTCGGCACGCTCGCGGCCAGCGTCGTCGCGAGGCCCTCACGCAGGATCGATGGCAGGCGCCCGA
>JACDAF010000368.1 GCA_013695575.1 Chloroflexota bacterium
ACACGAAGGCGCGCGCGCTCCTTGCGCGCGAGATGTGCGAGAAGACTCTCCATCCGCCGAGCCGGACCCGAACGGGACCTCGTGAAGAAAAGCAGCAGCGGCCTGTCTCCCGCTTGTTTCGCTGTCATCAGTCGAAGCAGGAGGTGCCGGCGTCTGTGCCCTGATTGGATACACGGGTCGAGTACACGCCTGGCCGCTACTTCGGGATCGCATTCCTGGTCAAGAATCGAAGCGATCGGACGGTGACGATCACACAGGTGTGGGGCATCGACTCCGGCCGACGGTTCGTGCGGCTCGTTGGGGTAAAGCTCGTGCCGTTCGCGCCGCGTCGCTGCCCGGGCTCCTGCCCGGTGTCTGTCGCCATCCCGTTCGGCAATAAGAAAATGCGCGTCGTGCGCGTGGGTGCAACGGGTGATGCATTCTTCTAGGGCAGCGAGGGAATCGACGACGGCTGCAGTCGCTGACGCGCCGAGAAGTTCCTCGTGTACCGCGCTGGGAACGCCACCCGGCCGATCGCTGAGATGGGGGGCCGCGTCAGCAATCACCGCATCACGCACGCGAGTGTCGGGTTCCGTACCGCTCATGGATCGCGCGGCGATCCTCCACCACACGGTGTCAATTCTCAGCCCCGAGAGGAGCAAGCTCGTCGGGGCAAGTGCTCTCGAATGCCTCTCGAGTGTCAGATTCATCCGCGACCCGCATCCCAGGCGGTACGTTTCCGTCATGGGCAGGAACGTCCTCGTCGTCAGCACGGTCGAACATGCGGACGACGTTTTGCGTGCGCATGTCGGGGAGGCCGACACAATCAAGGTCGTCGTGCCGGTCGTACGGCAGGGCGCACTCGACTGGCTCGCCAACGACCAGAAAGCGTTCGGTCATGCGGAGCGGGTCGCCGAACGCACGGCCGAGCAGCTCCCTGGCGAGACCGTTGATGCTGTTGCCGGCGAGGCGGACGTCGGTCTCGCCATCCGCGACGCGCTTGCGACCTTTCCAGCGGACGAGATCGTCGTTGCGGTTCGTCCGGACGACGAGGAAGGGCTCGTCGAGTCGATCGCGACTGAGGGCGCGCCGCAACACAACGTCGAGGGAGTGCCCGTCCGCTATGTCGTGATCCGAGACTAGCTCGACTCGGGCGGTGGCCGCCTCACCTGGACGAGAGTCGTCTTCCCCGACGACTCGGGCCCGAAGACCTCGCGGGAGTAGAACTGGGCGGTGTCGAAGCGCCAGCGGTTCGGGCCCTTTAGCGTGGTCAGTCCGTTGTCAGCAACACCCGGGGAGAGCCGGTAATCAGGCTGTGGGGTGCGTAAATCCGTCTAGCGGCTGTGGGCGGGTCGGGGCTGACTTCGCGACCGTAGAGTCGGGGCTCGTTCGCATCCTGGTGGAGGGAGTCTGCTCTTGCTCGTGTCGCTGGTGTATCTGTTGTTTCGGCGTGTGCTCGCGGTGGCGACGCTGCGTCTGCGTTCGCGTGAGTTCAAGGAGTTCGAGATAGTCGTGCTCCGACACGAGCTTGCGGTTCTTCGCCGTCAGGTCGCTCGCCCTCGTTTGGAGGACGCCGACCGTGTCTTTCTGGCTGCGGCCAGCCGGCTTTTGAGGGGAACGGGCCGGCAGTCGTTCTTCGTCCGCCCGGACTGAGTCCCATCTGGGAGGGGCCGTCCTCGCCGATCGAGACACCGGCGTGCGAGCCGCAGAGGCGGATGCTCGCCCGGCTGACGGCCGCCATGCGGATGAAGTCGTACGCTCGTGTCAGGAAGCAGGCGAAGATCTCGGCGTACGTCGAGTTCGACACCTCGCCGTCGAGCGCGACGACGTTCGCCGCGCGCGGTACCGAGCGCGGCGAGGGCCTCGCCGTAAGCCTTCCGCGTCGCCACCTCGGAGCCGACGTGATTCCTGGATTAGCGTCGCCGCACCAAAGCCGTCCAGCCGCGGCATCGCCACGTCGAGCAGCACGACTTCAGGCCGCAACGCGAGGGCGAGCTCGACCGCCTCGGCGCCTCGGCCACGATTTCTAGCTCTGAGCGTTGAGCGAGGCGGACACGAAGATGGCGAAACGCCTCGTCGTCGTCAGCGAAGAGAACTTGTAGGGCAGCCGCGCGGTCCACACGCGGAGTGAAGCAGACCGTCGACCACGTGCCTAGAGATCTGGCGTCACTGGTCCATCGGTGCGGGCGTCTTTGGCAGGTGCAGGAAGCTCTCCACGTCCCGCACGCCCTGTACGTGCCGTGCCTTCTCGACGAGCTCGTTGATCAAGCCTGGTTCTTGCACCTTGCCTCGAAGCTGCACGACACCGTCCGCGACGTTAACGTTCACCGTGCCCTTTGGCGAGTCGGCAGCGCGAAAAATCTCCGTCTGAACCTTCTGCGCGAGCGTCGCATCGTCGTACTCCTTCGGCTCCTCACGCAGATGCCGCGCGCGCCGGCTCCACCCCACGCCATAAGCACCGGCGATACGCACCTTTCGAGCGCTGCGGCGCGCTGTCCTGCGCGTGAAGCCCGCGGTTCGATCTCCCGCGACGGCCCGGCGACGTCGTCCGCTCCGTGGATCGGAGAAGAATGCGACGATTGCCCCCAGAGCAGCCCCCACAGAGAGG
>JACDAF010000386.1 GCA_013695575.1 Chloroflexota bacterium
AGCGTGTCCAGCGCACGGTCGTCACGCTCGAGCAGCGCCTCGACGCGGCCAATGGTCGCCTCATGGCCGCCGAGCGCGACCGCGGGACGCTGGCCGCCGGCCTCGAGCGCGCCGAGCGCGAGCTGACCGCCGCGCTCCAGCCGCTCGCGCAGCTCGCGGAAGGCCTGGCTCGCCTCGGCGAGCTCGAGCAGGCCGGCGAGCCGCGGCTGCCCTGGAGCGGCGCGCCGCGTGGCGAGGTCAGCCATTGAACGTGTCCATCGCGCGGCGGAGCCCGTCGCGAAGCGCCACCTCCGCGGCCTCGGTCGCCCTCGTGATCGCGGCGTCAGCGGCCTCGCGCTCACCGGGGGCGAACGGCTCGAGCACGTAGTCGGCGAGGTCGCCATCGATCTCGCTCGCGGGATCGGCCGGCGACACGCCGATCCGGATGCGCGGGAAGCCCTCGCCGATCGCGCCGACGATCGAGCGCATGCCGTTGTGGGTACCGGGGCCGCCCTTCTCGCGGACCCGCAGCGAGCCGAGGGGCAGATCGATGTCGTCGTAGACGACCAGCAGCTCGGCCGGCGTGAGGCGATAGCGGTCGAGGAGCTTGCGCGCGGCGCGCCCGCTGTCGTTCATAAAGGTCTGCGGCCGCGCGATCACGACCCGCAGTCCGGCGAACCCGCCCTCGGCGATCCGTGACTCCGCGGCCTTCGCCCCAAACTCGAGGCGCGCGCGCTTCGCCAGGCGGGATGCGACGTGGAACCCGACGTTGTGCCGCGTGTCCGCGTACCGCTCGCCCGGGTTCCCGAGACCCATGACGATGCGTTCCGCCCGCGGCGACTGCCCACCGAAGAATCGCTTGATCCGTTCCCTCCCCGACGCCGAAACGCGGCGCGCGACCCGCAGGGGGTCGTCGCGCCGCCTGAGATCGCGTATCTCCATCAGGATAGCCGCGTGGACGCCGCGCGCGCCGCCTCACGCTCGTCGACGGGGACCGTAATGGCGTCGGCGCCGGGTCGCGTGAACCTCATCGGCGAGCACACCGACTACAACGGCGGCTTCGTCCTCCCGGTCGTGCTCCCGCGCCGCGTGGTCGTCGAGCTCACCCCGCGCGACGACATGCACGTGCGCGTGCGCAGCGACGCGCTCGGTGATGCCGAGTACGTGATCGGCGAGGAGGTCCAGGGCCAGGGCTGGGTCGATCGCGTCCAGGCCATCACGTTCGTGCTCGGCCGGGACGGTCACCGCATCCGCGGCTTCCAGGCGCGAATGCGGTCGGACCTGCCGATCGGCGCGGGGCTCGCCTCCAGCGCCGCGCTCGCGGTCGCGCTGGTCCGCGCGCTGCGCGACGCGTTCGGCCTCGCCATCGACGACCGCGGGATCGCTCTTTTCGCCCAGCGGGCCGACCACGAGTTCGTCGGCGTGCGCTCGGGGATCATGGACCAGCTCGTCGCGAGCCTCGGGAAGGACGGCGTACCGCTCCTCATCGATACGCGCAGCCTGGGCGTCAGCGAGGTCCCGCTTCCCGCCGCCGCCGAGCTCCTGGTCATCGACAGCGGTGTGGCCCATGACAACCTCTCGGGCGCCTACAACCTGCGCCGGCGTGAGTGCGAGGAGGCGGCCGGGCGCCTCGGCGTGGCAAGCCTGCGCGAGATCGATGGCACGGAGTGGGGACTCCCCGACCAGCTCGAGCGACGCGTGCGGCACGTCGTCACGGAGAACGCGCGCGTCCTTCGGACCGTCGACGCGCTGCGCGCGAGCGATCTGGAGGCCGTGGGCACGCTGCTCGATGCGTCGCACGCCTCGCTCCGCGACGACTACGAGGTCTCGTCGCCGGAGCTCGACCTTCTCGTGGAGATCGCCAGGGCGCAGCCCGCGGTCCTCGGCGCGCGCCTGACGGGCGCCGGCTTCGGCGGCTCGATCGTCGCCATCGCGCGCGTCGGCAGGCGCGACACCGCAGAGCGCATCGCGGCTGAGTACGCGACGCGGTCAGGAAAATCACCGTCTGTCGTGCTGCCCGTCTGACCCGACACACATTGGGACGGTGCGAACGGACTCGCGCTCGTGTATGCATCTCGTATGTTACCATGTGCTCCGGATGGGAAAGCTCGTTCAGGTCCGCGACGTACCGGTCGATGTCCACCGGACGCTGAAGCTGCGGGCGGTAGGCTCCGGCAGATCACTCTCCGAGTACCTGCGCGCCGAGCTCGCGCGTCTGGCCGCCCTGCCCACGCCCGACGAGGTACGCGCGCGACTGCAGGGGCGGGCGCCGGTGCAGGTCCGCGAGCGTCCCGAGCGCATCATCCGGCGTGCGCGCGAGGACGGCCGCTGAGCGTCGTCGACGCCTCAGCGGTCGTGCGGCTGCTGCTCGGCCTCCCGTTCGCCGGTGCTGCTGCCGAGCACATCTTCGACGCGCGCGAGCCCGCGACCGCACCCGACCTCATGAACGCGGAAGTGGTGCACACGATCCGGCGCTACGAGCATCGCGGCGAGATCGACCGCGAGCGCGCGTCGGAGGCGATCGAGGATCTGCTCGCGCTCCCCGTCGTGCGCTATCCGACCCTGCACCTGATCGAGCGTGCGTGGCAGCTACGCCGCAACTTCACCGCGTACGACGCGTTGTATGTCGCGCTGGCCGAGGCGCTCGGCGCGCCACTCGTGACCGCCGATGGAGCGCTGGCGAGCGCGGCGCACGAGCACGCCGACGTTGCGGTGGTGCGCCTCCAGTAGCTGGCGGACCTTGCCTCCTGCGCCGAGAGCTCCTCGATGCGCCGGGAGCTCGAGAACGTCAAGCACGGCACCGGGCGGGTCGCTGACAGGCCCTGTTCGCCCAGACCCAGGGCGGTGCGGCGGCGGTGCCAGCCGATGAAGCGACAGGGGACGGAGGGTGCGGGAAACTAGCCAGTGTGGGGCTCGGTAGTGCGCGCGACGGACTCGCACCGAGGCCGCCGATGGGCTGGAACAGCTGGAACCGCTTCGGAGCGGACATCGACGAGCGGCTCATCCGGGAGACCGCCGAGACCATGGTCGCCACGGGGATGCGCGACGCCGGCTACCGCTATGTCGTGATCGACGACGCCTGGCAGGCGCCCGCGCGTGACGCGAACGGTGAGCTCGTCCCGGATCCGGTGCGATTCCCGAGCGGCATGCGCGCGCTCGCCGACCACGTGCATGGCCAGGGACTACGGTTCGGCCTCTACACGGACGCCGGGACGAGGACCTGCCAGGGCCGGCCGGGGAGCCTCGGCGACGAGATCCGCGACGCGCGCCGATTCGCCGAGTGGGGCGTGGACTACGTGAAGGTCGACTGGTGCCATACCGAGGGCCTGTCCGCCCCGCCGACCTACGAGAAGTGGTGCCTCGCGTTTCAGCGCGCGGACCGGCCGATGGTCCTCTCGATCTGCGAGTGGGGCCGGAGCCGGCCGTGGGAGTGGGCGCGCGAGGTCGGCCATCTCTGGCGCACGACCGGGGACATCCAGGACCGCTGGTCGAGCGTGCTCGGGATCCTCGACCGGCAGGTCGACCTCCATCGCTACGCGGGCCCGGACGGCTGGAACGACCCGGACATGCTCGAGGTCGGGAACGGGGGAATGACCGAGGCCGAGTACCGCTCCCACTTCAGTCTCTGGGCGATGCTCGCGGCGCCGCTCATGGCCGGCAACGACGTGCGCCGGATGTCCGACGCGACTCGCGCGATCCTCATGGCGCCCGAGGTCATCGCGATCGACCAGGACCCGTCCGGCCGGCAGGGCCGTCGGATCTCCCGCGATGAGGGCGGCGAGGTCTGGGCCCGCGAGCTCGACGACGCCGACGCGCGCGCGGTCCTCCTGTTCGCGCGGGGCGACGGGCCCGCGCGCCTAGGCGTGTCGTGGAGCGAGCTCGGCTGGCCGGCCGGCGCGCGCGTCGCCGTCCGTGACGTCTGGCGACGGCAGGATCTCGGCGCCTTCGTGGCGGGGTTCGAAACGACGGTCGCGCCACACGCGGTCGCCTTCCTTCGGGTGGTGCGTTGAGGCTTCCCGAGTTCGCGATGGAGCGGATGCAGTCGACCTTCGAGGGATCGGTGCGCTACGACCTCTCCGAGTCGGGTGTGGAGCCCCTCACTCTGGACGACATCGCGCGCTCCATCGAGGAGCTGCGGTCGCTGCCGCTGGGCTATGCGGACGGCCGCGGCCGCCCCGAGACGCGCGCGCTCGTCGCGGCGTTCCACCCCGGAGCGGATCCCGACAACGTGCTGATCACGACGGGGACGAGCGAGGCGAACTTCCTCGCGCTCGCGACGCTCCTCGAACCCGGCGATGAGGCCGTCGTCCTGATGCCGATGTACCTGCAGGTCCACGGCATCGCGCGAGGCCTCGGCGCCAGGGTCACCGAGGTCTGGCAGCGCGAGGAGCACGGCTGGCGCATCGACCTCGACGAGCTGCGCGCCGCGGTGACGTCCCGCACGAAGGTGGTCTGCGTCTGCCAGCCGAACAATCCGACCGCGCAGCGTCTCTCCGGTCCGGAGGTGGACGAGATCGCGCGGATCGCGGCAGAGCAGGGCTCCTGGATCCTCGCCGACGAGGTGTTCCGCGGCGCGGAGCGCGACGGGCAGGAGGCATCGAGCTTCTCGGGGCGGGGCGAGCGCGTCATCGTGACCGGAGGGCTCTCGAAGGTCTACGGACTCCCGGGGCTGCGCATCGGCTGGATCGTCGCGCCCGGCGAGCGCCTCGCGGCGGCGTGGTCGCTGAAGGACTACACGACCATCGCGCCGGCCACCCTCTCGGGGATCCTCGCCGAGGGCGCCCTCGCGACACGCGACCAGCTGGTGGAGCGGGCGCGGTCCCTCGTGAACGGGCGCTGGCCCCTGCTCGAGGCATGGGCCGGCCGACACCCGAACGAGCTGCGATGGACGCAACCGGCCGCCGGCTCGTTCTGCTTCTTCTCCTACACCTGGCCCGTCGATTCGGTCGTACTGTCGGATCGGCTCATCCGCGACTGGAGCACGATGGTCGTTCCCGGAGCCCACTTCCTGGCCGAGCGACACCTGCGGGTCGGGTTCGGGATGCCGCCACGAGTGCTCGAGGCCGGCCTCGCGTCGATCGACCGCCTGCTCGCGGAGATGGCGTTCTGACGCCTGCGTGAGTCCGAAGCGGGCGTGGCCGTGACCGAGCGAGAGTCCCGCCGCGGGCTGGCCAGCGGCGCGCACACTCTCCTCGACACCCGCGATGGAGGACATCATGGATTTCGCCTTCCTGCTCTCGGTCATCGCGCTGATCTGCGGCGTGCTGATGCTCGTGGCCGGCCGCTGGTCAAAATTCCCGCTCGCCGCGATCGCGATCATCTGCCTCGCGATCGTCCAGAGCGGGCTGCTGAGCCGCCTCCGCTAGCGCTCGCGACGCGCGGGGCCCGGTCGCCAGGACGATCGAGCCAGCGTCAGTCCTTCGAGGCCGCCTTCAGAACCTTGTCGGCCTTGCGGTTGATGCGGTCGAACTCGTCCTTCGTGAGGTTGCCATCCTTGCGCTGCTTGCGGGACAGTCGCTTCGCACTGATCGCATGACCTTCGTCCGGAATCGGGTAGTTCCCGGTCTCCTTCT
>JACDAF010000390.1 GCA_013695575.1 Chloroflexota bacterium
CTCGTGGGCCGGGGGACGCCGTTCCGCGGCGTGATCTTTGCCGGCCTCATCCGCACACGCGACGGCTGGCGCGTGCTCGAGTACAACGCGCGCTTCGGCGATCCCGAGGCCGAGGTGACGCTGCCGCGGCTCGAGGGTGACTTCGGCGAGCTCATGCTGGCGCTCGGCGAGGGCCGCCTTGCGGCGCACGTCGCCGAGAGCCCGGTGCGCTTCAGCCCGCTAGCCGTCATCGACGTCGTGCTCTGCGCCGATGGCTACCCCGGCACGCCGCGGCGCGGCGACCTCATCGAAGGGACCGACCGGCTTCCGGAGGGCGTGTACGCGATGCACGGTGCGACGCGGCGTATCGACGCCGGTGGCCCCCCGGCCGATGGCCGAGCCGCGCTTGACGCCGGCCTGGTGACGGCAGGGGGTCGCGTCATGCACATCGTCGGCACCGGCGACACGATCGCGGAGGCGCGCGCACGCGCATACGAGGGCGCCGAGCGCGTCACCTTCGCGGGCAAGTTCTATCGTTCGGACATCGGTGAGTAACGCTCTGGTCGGCATCGTGATGGGCTCGGCGTCCGACCGCCCGACCATGGCCGCTGCGGAGGAGACGCTCAGCGCGCTCGGCGTGGAGTTCGAGACGCGCGTGCTCTCCGCGCACCGCACCCCCGACGCCGCCACCGAGTGGGCGCGCGCACTCGAGGGCCGCGGCGTGAAGGTCGTCATCGCGGCCGCGGGCGGGGCCGCGCACCTCGCGGGCGTGATGGCCGCGCACACGACCCTCCCCGTGATCGGCGTGCCGCTCGCCGCACCGAACGCGATCGGCGGTGGTCTGGATGCGCTCCTCTCGACGGTGCAGATGCCGCGCGGCGTTCCCGTCGCGACCGTCGCGGTCGGGGAGGCGGGCGCGGCGAACGCGGGCATCCTCGCCGCGGAGATCCTCGCGCTCTCCGATCCCGATCTCGGCAGGCGTCTGCGGTCGATGCGTGAGGCGACCGCCGCGAAGATCCTGTCCTCGTGAGCGAGCAGACGATCCGATCGCGCTTCGACGCGATCTCCCCGCTCGACTACCGGTTCTACGGCGGCGACGCGAAGCTGTACGCCGAGCTCCACCCCTATCTCTCGGAAGAGGCGGCGATCCGCTACAAGGCGCGGGTCGAGGGCGCGCTCGCGCAGGCGATGGCGCAGCAGGGCCTCTGCTCCGAGCGGGTCGCCGCCTCCATCGAGCGCGCCTGCCGGGACATCGATCCGGCCGAGGTCGGGGAGGAGGAGTCGCGCACGCTCCACGACGTGCGCGCGCTCGTGAATGTGATTCGCGAGCGCCTGCCGGACGAGGCGAAGCCGTTCGTACATCTCGGCGCGACCTCGTACGACATCGTCGACACCGCGAACGCGTTGCGCTACCGCGAGTGCGTCGAGAAGGTCCTCGTCCCGCGCCTCGCCCGCGCCGTCGCCGTGTGCATCACGATCGTCGAGGCCGAGGCGGAGACCGGACAGATCGGCCGGACCCACGGACGCCACGCGGAGCCCATCACGTTCGGGTTCGCGGTCGCGGAGTACGTGGCGCGGCTCGGCGAGCGGACGCTCCGGCTCGGCGAGGTGGCGCGCGCGCTGCCCGGCAAGCTGTCCGGCGCGGTGGGCGCGTACAACGCGCTCGGCCTGCTCACCCCGGAGCCGCGGGAGCTGGAGCGACGCTTCCTCGGCGCGCTGGGGCTGCGCCCCGCATCGCATTCCACGCAGATCGTGCCGCCCGAAGGCTGGACCGACCTCGTTCACCACGCCATCACCGCGCTCGGCGTCATGGCGAAGTGCGCGGACGACATGCGGCACCTGCAGCGCAGTGAGATCGGCGAGGTCGCGGAGTCGTTCCTGGCGGAACAGGTGGGCAGCTCGACGATGCCCCACAAGCGCAACCCGGTGTCCTTCGAGAACGTGAAGAGCCTCTGGAAGGCCATGGCGCCGCGCATCGTCACGACGTACATGGACCAGATCAGCGAGCACCAGCGCGACCTCACGAACTCGGCGTCGCAGCGCTTCATCGGCGAGGTGCTCGCGACCGTCGCGTACGCCGCGGGCCGGCTCGCAGACTCGCTCGAGTCCATCCGCGTGGACCAGGTCCGGCTCCGCGCGAACCTGGCGACGGCGCGCGGCGGCATCGTCGCCGAGCCGCTCTACGTGCTCCTCGCGAAGTACGGGCATCCCGACGCGCACGAGGCCGTGCGAAAGCTCACCCTCCAGGCTGAGAGCGGTCGCAGCGTGCTCGAGATCGCGGCCATGGACCCCGAGCTCAAGGCGACGCTGGGGAAGATGACCGCCGGGGAGCGCGAGCAGCTCGACCATCCCGAGGAGTACCGCGGTCTCGCCGCCGAGGTGGCGCGCGAGGTCGCCACGGAATGGCGCGGCAAGCTCTCCGCGGTGCTGCCCGAGTGAAGGCGGCGAAGACCGTCACCCGCTCGAGCGTCCCCGGGGCCGTCCTGTTCCGCGAGGGCAAGGTCCGCGAGGTGTACGAGGCCCCCGACGATCAGCTCGTCATCGTCGCGAGCGACCGCCTCTCCGCGTTCGACGTGGTGCTCCCGACGCCGATCCCCGACAAAGGTCGCGTGCTCACGCAGCTATCGAACTTCTGGTTCGAGCGGACCGCGCACATCGTCCCGAACCACATCGTGGAGACGGACCAGGCGAAGCTCCCGAAGCCGTTCCGCTCGCGGCCCGCGCTCGCGGGGCGCTCTGTGCTCGTGCGGAGGTGTGAGCGCATCGACGTCGAGTGCGTCGCGCGGGGGTACATCTCGGGATCGGCGTGGGCCGAGTACCGGAGGGCCGGCACCGTGGCCGGCGAGCGGCTGCCCCGCGGGCTCGAGGAATCGGCGAAGCTCCACGATCCGATCTTCACACCGGCGACCAAGGCCGAGACCGGCCACGACGAGAACATCTCGCGCGCCCAGCTCGCGGACCTGGTCGGCCGGGACCTGGCGAAGCGGCTCGAGGACACGACCATCGCGCTGTATCGGTACGCGCACGCGTACGCGCTCGGGCGCGGGCTCATTCTCGCCGATACGAAGTTCGAGTTCGGCTTCGCGGGCGACGAGCTCGTGCTCATCGACGAGGCGCTCACGCCCGACTCGTCCCGGTACTGGGACTCGGCGCTCTACCGGCCCGGCGGCTCCCCGCCGTCGTTCGACAAGCAGTTCGTGCGGGACTTCCTCGTCCGGAGCGGCTGGGACCGCGAGCCGCCGGGCCCCGCGCTGCCGAAGGACGTCGTGAGCGGCACGAGCGAGCGGTATCGGCAGGCGTACGAGCGGGTCACCGGGCGGCCGCTCTGATGGGGGAGTTCGTCGCCACGATCCACGTGCGTCCGAAGGGCGAAGTCCGCGACCCGCAGGGCGAGGCGGTGGCCGGCGCGCTCCGCGCGCTCGGCTTCGACGTCACTGATGTACGCACCGGCAAGGAGATCGTCGTCCGGTTCGCCGCCGCCGACGACGAGGGCGCGCGAGATGCGGCGCGGACGATGGGGGACCAGCTGCTCGCGAACCCCGTGATCGAGGACTATGCGGTGGAGCTTGGCGCTCCGACCGAGGCCGCGCGGGGATGACCGGCGCCGAGGCCGCCGACCGCGCTCGCCGCAGCCGCGCCAGCTTCCTCGCCGCCGTCGAGCGCGCGCGTCCCGACGGGAAGGTCGTGGGCGATTGGACCGTTCGCGAGGTCCTTGCTCACAGCACCGGCTGGGTCCAGCTGCTGCTCTGGATGCTCGACTCTGAGCACGCCGACGCCCGATCCGATCACTCCGGCGTTGACGACTTCAATCGCCGCGTCGCCGAGGCGGCGGCGGGCGTGCCGCTTCGCGAGGTGCGAGCGGAGTTCGAGCGCGTGAGCGACGGCGCCATCGCGCTCATCGAGCGGCTCTCACAGACGGAGCTGGACCGCCCGGGCCGTTTCGAGTGGGACCGGACGCTCACGCTCGCCCGCGCGATCGAGGAGAACACGTTCGCGCATTTCGACGAGCACGCGGCGCAGCTCCGCGCGGCGGCAAGCCTCTAACATCGAGCATCGAGAGGGTCGCCGCATGACCCTCTCGATAGGAGCATTGGATGAAGGTCGCGATCCTGCTCTACCCGGGCACCTGGAGCGAGCGCGACTTCGCACACGCGTTCGGCTTGCTCGGCATCGAGCACGAGATCGTCTGGCACGCGGACGCTGATCTGCACGGGTTCGACGCGGCGATCGTCCCCGGCGGCTTCTCGTACGGCGATCACCTCCGCGCCGGCGCGATCGCGAAGCTCTCGCCCGCCACGCGCGAGCTGCGGCGCGCGGCGGCCGATGGCATGCCGATCCTCGGGTCCTGCAACGGCTTCCAGATCCTGTGCGAGGCGGGGCTTCTGCCCGGGGCGCTCGTCCGCAACACGCACCTCGAGTTCCGCTGCGACTGGGTGCGCATGCGCGTCGAGAGCGAGGAAACGCCGTTCACCCGCGGCCTGGGGGGCGAGCTCCTGCGCATGCCGATCGCGCACGGTGAGGGCTGCTGGGTGGCGGACGAGGACACGCTCCTCCGCGTCGAGTCGTCAGGGCAGGTCGCGCTCCGCTACGTGGATGAGCGCGGCACGGCGACGCCCGAGGCGAACCCCAACGGGTCGACGGCAAACATCGCGGGCCTGCGCAACGAGGCCGGGAACGTCCTGGGACTCATGCCGCACCCCGAGCGCTGCGTCGAGGACCTCCTCGGGGGGACGGATGGTCGCCGGATGCTCGAAGGTCTCGGCGCTCGGACCGTGATCCCGGCCTGACGGTCGGGCTCTCCGTAAGCGTCGACCTTCCCGCGGCCACTCGCTGAACGGCGGTGTCGAGGCGTCTACCCGGTAGCACTCGACATTCCCGTGGACATCCGATGGGACATTTAGGACCATATAATCGCAAATCATGTCGGGGACGACTCGCGGCCAAGTCCCCCCGGGCGAGACCCCATCCCCGCCCGGACCACGCAAATACGTTGCGACGCACCGCTGGATCACGTTCCGCGCGGACCTCAGCCACGTGGGTATCGAACTCTGGCTATTGCTCGGCGAGGCGATGTCGAAGATCGCTCACATCGCCGGTGTTCCGCTCTTGCCAGAGACCGCAGACCGCCTACATCACCTGTACCTGGCAAAGGGCGCGCTCGCGACGACCGCTATCGAGGGCAACACGCTGACCGAGGAGCAGGTCCTGCAGCACCTCGAAGGGAAGCTCAAGCTCCCGGCCTCGCAGCAGTACCTGACCAAAGAGATCGACAACATCCTGGCCGCATCGAACACGATCGCACAAGACGTCATCCGTGGAGCCGACGGATCTCTCTCAGCCGACCGAATTCGAGCCTTCAACCGCCTCGTTCTCGATGGTCTCCAACTCGACGACGACGTCGTTCCGGGGGAGTTTCGCCAACACTCGGTTGTCGTCGCGAACTATCGGGGAGTTCCGGCGGAGGACTGCGAGTTCCTCGTCAGCGAGATGTCGAAGTGGCTGAATCATCCCTCTCTCGGCGGTGGTACGAAGACGATGCCACCGATCGGATACGCGATCCTGCGGGCGGTCCTCGCGCACCTGTATCTCGCATGGATCCACCCCTTCGGCGACGGCAATGGCCGGACCGCCCGCCTGCTGGAGCTACAGATCCTCCTGGCCGCGGGCGTGCCGATGCCGGCGGCACACCTGCTCAGCAATCACTACAACCACACTCGGAGCGAGTACTACCGAGTTCTCGCAAGAACGAGCAGTTCTGGCGGGGACGTCATACCGTTCGTGCTCTATGCCGTGCGCGGGTTCGTGGACGGGCTCAGGGCGCAGTTGGACGTGATTCGAGAGCAACAGTGGGAGGTGGCCTGGGAGAACTATGTCCACCGAGCCTTCAAGGACAACAAGGGCCCGACTGCTGAGCGGCGTCGATGGTTGGCACTCGATCTCACGAAGAGCGGCGGACCTGTTCCGCGTTCAGCGATCCGCGACCTCACTCCCAGGCTCGCACGGGCATATGCCTCCAAGACGGAGAAGACGCTGACCAGAGACCTCAACGCTCTTCACCGGATGCGGCTGGTGCTACGAGAGAAGGATGGGTACAGGGCGAACCGCACGCTAATCATCGCGTTCCTCCCCGCGAAGGTTCGTGAAGGCTGACTATCTCCATCAGCCACGTCGTCACTGACCCGGCACGGCATCTGCGTATATAAGGAGCGGTATGGATCTCTTCGAGAAGCAGGCACAGATCCAGTCGCTCTTCCAGACGACCCCCGTCGACGCCGCCTACGCGCAGGGAACCGCCTCCGGCCGCCGGCTCGCCGGCAACTACTCGGACCTCGACGTCGCGCTGCTCCTCGTCGACAAGGTGA
>JACDAF010000393.1 GCA_013695575.1 Chloroflexota bacterium
AGCCGCGACCGCTGCGCCGACCGCGGCTCAGCCCGCGACCGCGGCTCAGCCCGCGACCGCGGCGCGGCCTGCGACCGCAGCGCCGAGGGGACTGCCGAACACCTCAGCGGACACGAGCGGACCCGCCGGCCCGGGCCCGGCGATCGTCGCGATCCTCGTGGCGCTGGCTTCTCTGGCCGGACTCGCGATGATCGGGCGCTCCCGCCAGAGGAGCCGCATCGGGTAATACGCAGCGCGTCCACATCGGCTGAGGGCCCGCCGCTGGCGGGCCCTCAGTCATCACGATCGCTCGAGATGGGTGATGCATCTCACCTCATCTCGTCCTGCAGCCGCGACATATATAGACGAGGCCGCCCCGTGCCGTCATGGACCCGGGCCGGCCGCAGCAGCAGTCAGGCGCCAGATGCGCAGCCCCGGGTTGGCGTAGACCTGTTCCAGCGCCGTGCTGGCGGCGAAGTCGGTCGGCTTGTCGCATGGCTGCGGTCGAGTCCCGTCGAGCAGGTAGGTCGCGCCCAACTGCCGCATGAGCGCCACCGCGCGGAGCGGGTCGCCCGAGCAGTAGATCTCCAAGACCTGCCTGTGGCGAAGGTCCGGGTCGAATCCGAGGTTGGCGACGTACGGCGTGTAGGTCAGCAGGCGCAGCCGTCCCGCGGGATCAGTCGGCGAATTCAGCCAGCCGTCCGTCGCGAAGACGCTGCGCTCGGGCGTGTTGTCGGCGATCCAGCTGGCCGCATCCACCCCGTTCTGGTCGAGGACCTGTTCGCGGTTGAAGGCTGTCCATCCGGCCACCAGCAGAGGCGATGGCACGCTCAGCAGCAAGACGACCGCCGCGGCCGGCCAGGGCCAGCGCCGGATGAACCAGCCGGCCAGGATGGCGACCGCGATCCACATCGCCTGGAAGTACTTGTTCATGTCGAAGGCGATGACGCTGACCTGGACCACGTTCGGCACGACGAACATGGCCAGCGCCCACGCCGCGAGGAATGCCTTTGCCCGCAGGCCGCGCAGGAACAGCGCGCCCAGCGCCAGCAGCAACGGCACGCCCAGGTTGGTGACGTAGAAGAAGACCACCGGCCAGAAGCCATCGGCCATGGGCGCCGACTCCCAGCCGCGGACCTGCTTCAGCGCGCCGGACGCGTTCGCGTTCAGCAGCGGGGCGAGGATAAACGGCGCGGCCAGCGCGTAGGGCGCCATCAGGAGCGCGGCATTGCGCGGCGCATCGCGGTCGAAAAGGCGCCCGCTCACGAGGACATACAAGAACGCCACCAGGAGGAAGGCGGGGAAGAGAAAGAAGTGAAAGGGCGCCAGGAGGGCTCCCAGGACGCCCGCCAGGCCAATGAGGAGAGGACGGTCGCGCCAGCCCGCCGCTCGCGCGCGGGCGGTCGGCAGGCCGGCCAGCAGGACCAGGACTGCCCCCACCAGGATGGGCAGACCCGCGGTGGTTGCCCGATGGACCAGCAGGCCGGTCCCCATCACCGATGGGATGCGGAAGTACGGCCACGAGACCTGCTTGTGGACGTCGTACCAGCTGTTGTCGTAGGAGTTCCCGACCATGAGGGTCACGGGATCGCCGTAGCCGAAGGCGACATCCGCGACGAAACGCACCCATCCCAGGCCGCCGCCGAAGACGACCAGGATCGCCGCCAGGACTGCGGCTCGCCGCGCGTCTCGTCCGCGCAGAAGGTGTCGCGCCAGCCCGTGGACCAGCAGGGCCAGCGCGCCCGCCAGGACGGCCGAGGAGCTGACGAACACCGGGACGGCGAACAGCCCGGCCGCCCGCGCGGCGATGGCGGCGTGAAAGTCGGAGAACCAGTGGTACACGAGTGGCGCGCCGGCGAAGTACGGCACCTGCGGCGGGAAGTTGCCCGCGTTCAGCGACTGCGCGATCGATAGATGCACGCCCAGGTCGCTCCAGTTCGACCCACCGGCGGCAACGCCGGTGGGAGTCGGGTGCCAGAGCCCCGAGCCCAGGACGAGACCAACGAACGCGGTGGCGAAGGCCGCCAGGGCGAAGGCCACCCGCTCGCGCCGCACCGCTCGCGCCGCGGACCGCAGCTGCGCCCCGAAGGTGGCGCCGCGGGAGCGCCACGCCGCCACGGGCAGCGGGAGCGCCAGGAGCGCGGCGACGACGAAGACCGTCTCCCTGGAGTAGCCGCCGACGACCAGCGACACCCAGTACACCAGGTGTGCGGAGATCGTGACCGACAGGACGACCGCCAGGCCCAGCCGCCCGGTGGCGCCGATCCGGGGCCGCGCCCACGCCATGAGCGCCCAGCCGGGGACGACGAAGAGGAGCGGCCAGATGACCAGGATGGCGAGCGGTGGGATGAACCAGGCGGCCTCGAACAGTCCCGCGACGGCCGCGGTAGTGGCGCCGGCAGCCCAGACATCGCCGCGCGGAGCGGGAGCGGTCGGCATCCGAGCGCCGCCCCGGCCGATCATCGGGGCCGGATCATAGACGAGCCCCGATCGAGACATGCCCTCGCGTTCAGCCAACGATCACACGCCGCCGATCGCTCTGGTAGCAGAATGACGCCGTGATCCCGCGCGCCCCTTTCGGCAGGACCGGTCACGAGAGCCGGCGCACGATCTTCGGCGGTGCCGCGCTGTCGCGTGCGTCCGAAGCGGACGCAGACCGCGCGCTCGAGCTCGTGACCCGGTATCGCGTTAACCACCTCGATACCGCCGCAAGCTACGGCGACTCCGAGCTCCGGCTCGCGCCGTGGCTCTCCGGGAACGGGCGCGACCGCTTCTTCCTCGCGACGAAAACGGGCGAGCGCACCTACCAAGGCGCGGCCGACCAGATCCGGCGGTCGCTCGTGCGCCTCGGGGTCGATCACCTGGATCTCCTTCAGCTCCACAACCTGGTCGACGACGCGGAGTGGCGCACTGCGATGGGCCCGGACGGCGCTCTTCGAGCAGCGGTCGAGGCACGTGAAGCGGGGCTCGTTCGCTTCATCGGCGTCACGGGCCATGGGACGATGGCGCCGGCACAGCATCGTCGCAGCCTCGAGCGCTTTCCCTTCGACAGCGTGCTCTTGCCCTACAACTACCCGCAGCTCCGCGATCCCGGATACGCCGCCGCTGCCGAGGCGCTCCTCGCCATCTGCGTCGAGCGCGGCGTCGCGGTGCAGACGATCAAGAGCATCACTCTCGGGCCGTGGCCGGGCGAGCGGCCCGCTGACGCACTCACCTGGTACGAGCCGCTCGACGCGCAGGGCGACGTCGACCTTGCCGTGCGCTGGGTCCTCGGCCGGCCCGGCGTCTTCCTGAACACCGCGAGCGATCTCGGCCTCCTCGCGAAGGAGCTCGACGCGGCTGACCGCGGCGGCCCGCGGCCCACCGACAACGAGATGGAGGCGCTGCTCGAGCGCCGAGGCATGACGCCGCTCTTCGTCTAGATTCGCCTCCATGCGCGCCGACCGGCCGCCGATCGCGACCCACCTGCTGACCAAGGACTACGGGAGCGGGCGCGGCATCTTCGATCTCGATCTCGTAATCGATCGCGGCGAGGTCTTCGGGTTCCTCGGCCCGAACGGCGCAGGGAAGACGACCACGATCCGGCAGCTCATGGGTCTGGTCCGCCCGAGCCGTGGGAGCGCCGAGATCTTCGGCCTCGACTGTCAGCGCGATTCCGTCGAGGTGAAGCGCCACATCGGGTATCTGCCGGGTGAGCTTCCGCAGTACGGCGGCTGGAAGGGGACCGAGGTCGTCGCGTACCTGGCTGGGCTGCGCGGGAACGTCGATCCCGGGGAGGTACGCCGCATCGCGGAGCGCTTCGATCTCGACCTCGGCCGCACGTACCGCGAGTATTCGCACGGCAACAAGCAGAAGCTCGCTCTCGTCGTCGCCTTCATGCACCGGCCAGAGCTCCTCATCCTCGACGAGCCCACGAGTGGGCTCGACCCGCTGAACCAACATCAGTTCCACGAGCTCGTTGATGGTGCGATCGCTCGCGGCGCGAGTGTGTTCCTCTCGTCGCACGTGCTCTCCGAGGTCGAGCAGCTCTGCGACCGTGCGGGGATCGTGCGCGAAGGCAGGCTCGTCGCGCTCGCTCCGCTCGCGGAGCTCCGCGCGGCGAAGGAGCGGGAGGTGGAGATCCGCTTCGCATCCGCGCCGCCGATCGAGCGGATCAGGGCACTCGACGGCGTGACCGTGCTCGAGAGCACCGGTCCGCGCGTGCGCTGCCGCGTCCGCGGGAGCATCGCGCCGCTCGTCACGGTGCTCAGGGACGCCGAGGTCGTCGACCTCGTCACTCATGAGCCGACGCTCGAACAGGCGTTCCTCTCATTCTATTCGGCATGATGCTCCAGATCGCGCTCCGGCAGGGCCGCGGTGGCCTCGTCGCGACAACGGCGATCGCGGCATTCAACGGCATCGCGCAATCGCTCGGCTACGCCGCGATCGCGGGCCATTCGCCTGCGACGCGTGCGGCGTTCGCGGCGCAGATGGAGCTTGTCGGGCGACAGCTCACTTTTCTGCTGCCGGTACCCGCGCAGGTCGAGACGGTCGCAGGCTTCCTTCAGTGGCGTCACTTCGGGACGCTGCCGCTTGTCTACGGCGTCTGGGCGCTCCTCGCCGCGGCCGGCGCCGCGCGAGGCGACGAGGAGCGCGGTCATGTCGAGCAGTGGCTCGCCGCCGGCCTATCGCGCGCGCGCTACCTTGTCTCGCGGGTTGCCGTCTTCGCGCTGCTCGCCACAGTGTCCGCCGCGGTCACCTGCGGCGCCACGCTGCTCGGCACCGCCTGGGCGGGCGACGCCCTCCCTCTCGCGGGGCTCGTGGCCCAAGGCATCGCGCTCGTCGCGCTCTCCGTGTGCTGCTACGCGATCGCACTCGTCGTCACGCAGTTCGCTGTCACCGGCCGCACGGCGGCCGGGATCGGCGCAGCGGTCCTCGGCGCACTCTTCCTCATCGCGGGCGCCGCGCGGAGCGGCGGCTTCGAGGGGGTCGCACCGCTCTCACCGTTCTGGCAATACGAGCGGAGCCGCCCGCTGATCACCGGCGGCTCGCTCGATCCCACTTCGGTCATGTGGCTCTTCGGTGTCGCGCTCCTGGGAACGGCGGGCGCGGTCGTCCTCTTCGCGCGGCGCGACCTCGGCTCCTCCGCCCTCCCCCGCCGCGTGTCACGCGCCGCGCCGGTTCGCGATCCCGCGCGCCGTATCACGCTTCGGCTGCCGGTCATCGCAGGGATCGACCGCCAGGCGACCGGCCTCATCGCCTGGTCGATCGGGCTCTCAGCGCTCGGCATCTTTCTCGGCTCACTGCTGCCCACGATGATCCGGCTCGCGAAGGAAGTGCCGATCATCCGGGTGATCGTCCTGCGCGGCGGATCCGGCGATCTCGACGCGGCGTTCGTCGGCGCGGTGTGGGGAAGTAGCGCGCTCCTCGTGCTGTCGTCGTACGTGATCGCGCAGGTCGCGGCCTGGGCGGCTGACGAGTCGGAGGGCCGTCTCGAGATGGCGCTCAGCGCGCCGATCCCGCGTTGGCGCATCGTGCTCGAACGCATCGCGACCCTCACCGTCGGCGCCTCATTCCTCGTGCTCGTGGCATCGGTGATAGTCGGCACCGCTACTCGTGCGCAGGGCCTCTCGGTCGATCTCGCGAAGTTCGCGGCAGCCTCGGCCCTCCTCGTCCCGCTCGTCGTGACATGTGGCGCGATCGGCGCCGTGCTCATCGGTTGGCGCCCGCGGGCGGCGGTGTGGCTTCTCGGCCTCGTCATCGTCGCGAGCTATTTCATCCAGCAGCTCGCGCCGATGTTCGGCTTCAACGACCTCATCCGGCATCTCTCGCTCTTCGAGCTGTACGGCACCCCGCTCCTGGACGGTCCGAACTGGCGCGGCCTGGCCATACAGGTCGCGATCATCGCCGTGGGATTCGGGACCGCGCTCTTCTCGATGTCGCGCCGCGACATCGCGCGCTAAGAGCTACCGCCTCGCGAAGGCACCGGCCTTGCTCGTCACGTCGGTATGCCCTTCCTACCGCTCCTCCTCGTGTGGCAGATCTTCGGGCGGAGCACGTCGTTCGCCCTCGGTTGGGCCACGTCGCTCTTCTTCGGTCAGATCCCCGG
>JACDAF010000006.1 GCA_013695575.1 Chloroflexota bacterium
CCCTCGACCTGCGGGTCGGCGCCCCCGTGCAGGTGGTGGAGGATCGACGGCGCGGTGAGGAAGAGGAGGGTCTTGAAGAAGGCGTGCGCGACCAGGTGGAAGATCGCCACGGCGTACGCGCCGAGACCGCAGGCGACGAACATGAGCCCGAGCTGCGAGGTCGTCGAGAAGGCGAGCACGCTCTTGATATCCGTCTGCACTAGACCCGCGACACCGCCGTACAGCGCGGTCGCGGCGCCCACCAGGCCGACGACGAGCAGCGCATCCGGCGCGCGCTCGTACAGCGGGCTGCTGCGCGCGACGAGGTACACGCCCGCGGTGACCATCGTCGCGGCGTGGATGAGGGCGCTCGAGGGCGTCGGCCCCTCCATCGCCCGCGGCAGCCAGGAGGCAAGCGGGAGCTGTGCGGACTTGCCGATCGCGCCGAGCAGGAGCGCCAGGCCGATCGCGGTGGCGAGACCGCGGTCGAGCTGAGCTGCGCCCGCGAGGACGACGCTGTAGTCGGCGCTCCCGAAGGTCGTGACGATGAGGAGGATCCCGACGAGGAAGCCCGCGTCTCCGACACGGTTCATGACGAAGGCCTTGGTCGCCGCCCCGGCGGCGCTACGCCGGTCCTGGTAGAAGCCGATGAGCAGGTAGGAGCAGATGCCGACGCCCTCCCAGCCGAGGAACAGGAGCACGTAGCTCGACGCCATCACCAGCACCAGCATCGCGAACACGAACAGCGAGAGCACCGCGAAGAAGCGCGCGAAGCCGCGCTCGTTGTGCATGTAGTTGATCGAGAACACGGCCACGACGAAGCTGATGCCGGTGACCATCGCGATCATGACCGCCGACAGCGGGTCGACGAGGAAGGCGATGTTCACGCCGAAGTCGCCGCTGGCGAGCCAGCGGTACACGGTCACCTCGCGGGCGCGCGGATCGCCGACGACCTGCGCCAGCACCCACAGCGCGGCGAGGAAGGAGCCGAGGATGGCACCCGCCGTCGACCGCTCGATGAGGCGCCGGGGGTAGCCATCGGAGAGGAGCGCGCCGACGCCGGTCGCCAGCGCCGCGGCGAGCGGCAGCCCCGGGATGAGCAGGACGACGAGGTCGAACACGGTCACATCAGGCCGGCGCGGCATCCGGCACGATGTGCGCCGGAGGCAGGAAGTCGGTCTTCCCGCGATACCAGTCGAACGACGACGGGACAACCGGAAGCGGCGAGAGCGGCCGGTCCCAGAGCACGAACTCGCCGCGCGGCAGGAAGATCCGCAGTTCGCCGGTGTCGGGATCCATTGCGATCAGGTGCACCCAGGCGTTACCGAGCAGCTCCTGGATCGACTTCTGGCGCCCGTAGATGGCGCCGAGCACCTCGACCTTGGCCTCGACGACGAGGTGGAGCCGCATCGGCTCGTGGACTTCGACCATCTGCTTCGGGAGTCCGGTGCGCAGATCACTCAGCGCGCCCTCCATCACCCCGACCATCCCGCAGACGTTGTGCGGCACCTTCGTATCGGAGCCCCAGCGCTGGTTGTCGACCGTCGAAAAGTAGTACTCGAGGTTGATGCCCGCTCCGACCGGGCCCACCGCGAGCAGCACACGCTCGAGGACCGTGCCCTCGGGGTCGATCGTCGGGTCGTACGAGATGAGGAACGGGCGGCGGTCGAAGAACACGCCCTGGGTGATCGAGCGGCGGCCGACGACGGCGAAGGCGTTCGTGGCGTGACCCCACTCCGGCCGCACCTGGCTCAGATCCAGCGACCGGCCCTCGATGTGCCGCAGGGAGCGCGCCGGGGACGCATCCTTCGGTGCCGACGCGAACCGCCGGCAGCGCTCCTGCGCCGAGCGCGCGCGCGCCTCGTCGAGGTCCCGCACCAGGGCGGCCCACTCCTCCACATGGGTCGCCGGCACGTCCTCCACGTCGAAGAACGTGTAGCGCTCGGAGCAGGTGTTGTGCTGCGCGCCCACGAAATGGGTGTCCTCGGGGATGTCGACGCCACGCTCGCGAAGGAGCGCTCGGACCTCGGGGCGGTTCGCCATCGCGGCGAA
>JACDAF010000053.1 GCA_013695575.1 Chloroflexota bacterium
GCGGCCAAGGCGGCGCGGATGCATCGCGCCTGGCTCACCGGGGAGGAGCGGGACCTGCTTGCCTCGCTGCCGACCCTCCGCTGCCCCGACGGCGTCACGCTCGTTCATGGCAGCCTGCGAGATCCGCTCTGGGAATACGTCTGGGACGTGCGGACCGCGCACGCCTCGCTCGCCCTCGCCGAGACGGAGCTCTCGTGCAACGGGCATACCCACGTGCCTGCGGTGTTCACGTTGGACGGTGGCCGCACCACGAGCACGCTCGGCCGCGGACTCGTCCGGCTGCACCGCCGCGTGCTGGTCAACCCCGGAAGCGTCGGCCAGCCGAGGGACCGCGACCCGAGGGCAGCCTGGGCCGTGCTCGACACGGAGGCACGCACGGTGGAGTTCATGCGGACCGCGTACGACGTGGCCGAGACGCAGCGCCGATTGCGGACGCGTGGCCTGCCAGGGTTCCTGGCGGACCGGCTTGCGTCAGGCACGTGAGGGCTTGCCCGTCGCGCTGTTGCCCCCGTCGACGGGATCACCGCCGCCGTCCGCCGTACCACGAGGGCGGGGAGCGCGCGCGAGCACGACCGCGCTAGCATCCCCGAGCCTGTGACACCGCCCGCCGATGACGAGCGCGAGCCGTCACTGGAGAAGCGCGAGACGCTGCCGGGACAGAAGCCTGGCGATCGGCGCGTCCGCATCGTGCGCTCGGGCGGGTTCCGGCGCGACGCCGGACGACTGCTCGCCACGGACGAGATCTTCGACCAACGCGGCCCGATCGCGCGGGCGTGGGAGAAGACGCTGCGGCTGCTTGTCGGCCGGCGGCTGAACACCGATGCGGAGGGTGAGGAGCGTGTCTCCGTCGCGACCGGCCTCCCGATCCTCGCATCGGACAACATCTCGTCCTCCGCCTACGCCACCGAGGAGGCCATGCGTGTGCTCGCGCTGGCAGGGCTCGGGGCGCTGGCGCTCACGATGCCCATCGCCCTCGCCGTCGTCGCGGTGCTGGCGATCGTGGTGCTCTCTGAAACGCGCGTCATCCGTGCGTACCCGAACGGCGGCGGCAGCTACCTTGTTGCGCGGGAGAATCACGGCACGCTCGCGGGCCTCATCGCGGCCGCCGCCCTGCTCATCGACTACGTCCTCACCGTCGCGGTCTCGACCGCCGCGGGGGTCGCGGCCATCGCGAGCTTCATCCCTGACGTCCACGACATCCGGGTGCCCCTGGCGCTCGCGCTCATCGCGCTGCTGACCCTCGGGAACCTGCGCGGCGTGCGTGAGGCGGGTCTGGTGTTCGCGGCGCCGACGTACGCGTACATGCTCGCGATGCTCGGCCTCATCGGCTACGGCGTATTCCGAGTGGCGTCCGGGAACGTCCCGGCGGCCGCCCACGCGCCGAACCCGTTCTCCGATGCCGGGACGCAGGCACTCGCGCTCCTGCTCATCCTGCGCGCCTTCGCCTCCGGCTCCGTCGGTCTCACCGGCAGCGAGGCCGTGGCGAATGGCGTGCCAAGCTTTCGCAAGCCCGAATCGCGGAACGCGGTCATCACCCTCGTGCTCATGGGCGCGATCTTCAGCGTGGTGTTCCTCGGGCTGACCTACCTCGCGACCACGATCGGGATCCGTCCGGACCTGCACGAGGCCGAGACCGTGAACAGCCTGCTCACGCGGTCGATCGTGGGTGACGGCTCGCCGTACTACTACTTCGTCCAGGTCTCGACGGCCATCATCCTGCTGCTTGCAGCGAACACCGGCTTCACGGGTTTCCCCCGGCTCGCGTCGGTCCTCGCGAACGACCGCTTCATGCCGCGCCATTTCGCCGACATGGGGTCACGGCTCGCCTTCAACACCGGCATCCTCGCCCTTGCGGTCGTTGCCGGGCTGGTCCTCACTGCGTTCGGCGGCAGCGTGACGTCGCTCGTGCCGCTCTACACCATCGGCGTATTCCTCGCGTTCACCCTCTCGCAGTCGGGCCTCGTCCGCCGGTGGTGGCGGCTCCGCGACCGTGGCTGGCAGTTCTCCATCGTCCTGAACAGCGTCGGCGCGGTCGTGACCGGGGTCGTGCTCGTGGTGGTCGCCGTGACGAAGTTCGAGCATGGCGCCTGGATGGTCATTCTCATCCTGCCGGTCCTCGTGGCAATCCTGTACGCGACCCACCTCCATTACCGCGACGTGCACGACGCTCTCGTGCTCCAGGACCTCGACCTGCCGATCCCGGAGCTCAAGCCGCCCGCCGTGGTGGTCCCCGTCGCGCGGATCGATCGCGCCGCGCTGCAGGCGATCGCGTTCGCACGCTCGATCTCCAAGCACGTCAAGGTGGTCCACATCTCGACCAGCGACGCGAG
>JACDAF010000063.1 GCA_013695575.1 Chloroflexota bacterium
ATGACCTGTAGACAAATGGGTGGTCCTTGTGATGCCCCATTCCATGGAAATACGGCTGATGAGGCCATAAAGGCGGAAGACAACCACTTAAGGGAAATGGTCGCAAGCGGTGATGAAGCGCACAAAAGCGCCCTGAAGAGCATGCGGGATAGGTGGAAAAATCCCATATCAGGAATGGGGTGGTATATGAAAACAAGGAAGGCCTTCGCTGCTCTTCCCGAAGACTGATCGGTCATCAAGGCAATTGCACTCGGGAGGCATGAGAGCTGTCATCTGGGACCGATACGGTCCTCCCGAGATCCGCCTCGAAGATGTCGAACGGCCGGAGCCCGCGGACGACGAGGTGCTCGTCAGGGCCACGCCTCCTCGGTCAACCGAACCGACACCGGCTTCCGCGCCGGCAAGCCGTTCATCGTGCGGTTCTTCACGGGCTTCGGAAAACCGAAGTGGCGCATCCCCGGAATGGAGCTCGCGGGCGAGGTCGAGGCGGTGGGGTCCGCGGTGACCGAGTTCGGCGTCGGTGACCGCGTCTTCGGCGCCAACGTCGGCCGCTACGGCACGCATGCGGAGTTCGTCAGCGTGCCCGAATCCGGACCGCTGGCCAAGATCCCGAGCGGCCTGACGTTCACCGAGGCGGCCACCATCTGCGACGGGGGCCTGCTCGCCCTCGAGGCCCTGCGGCCGGCAGACATCAAGCTCGGACAGCGCGTGCTGGTCTACGGCGCCTCGGGCTCCATCGGCACGGCCGGCGTGCAGTTGGCCAAGCACCTGGGCGCGCACGTGACCGCGGTGTGCAGCACCAAGCACATGGACCTCGTGAAGTCCCTGGGAGCCGATGAGCTCATCGACTACACGCAAGTGGACTTCACGAAGAACGGCCAGCGGTATGACGCCATCTTCGACGCCGTCGGCAAGCACTCATTCGGCCGTTCGCGGCGATCCCTCACGCCGGTCGGGGTCTACCTGCCCACCGACGGGCTGCTGAACTTTGCCTCCGCTCTGCTCACGAGCCGCAGCCGAGGGAGGCGGGCGAAGGTGAAGCTTCCGCCGCGCTACCGGAAGATTCGACGTCCTGCTGCTCAAGGAGCTCGTCGAGGCCGGCACGTACCGACCCGTCGTGGACCGCTCGTATCCGCTGGAGCAGATCGTCGAGGCCCATCGGTACGTCGAGACGGGCAAGAAGACCGGCAACGTCGCCATCACGGTGATTCCCGACCCGGCGACCTGAAGCCGGTAATTGGCTTCGTGGCCTCGTACGCCGTGAATCCAGAGCCATCCGGGCCAACCGGGTGACAGTGCGATGAAGGAGGCCCGAATGGGCAAGGTTATCGTCGAGCAGTCGATCTCGCTCGATGGCTTCAGCACCGGACCCGATGTCACGAACGCGGAGCCAATGGGGGTCGGCGGCGAGGCGCTTCACGAATGGATGTACCGCGATGTGGGCCCCTCGGGCCGGAACGAGGAGGCCGAGGCCCTCTTACGGACCTCGGGTGCGGTGATCGTGGGTCGACGGATGTTCGACCTGGGCGTCGATCCGTGGGGCGATCCTCCGCCGTTCCACATGCCGGTCTTCGTCATCACGCACCGGCCCAGAGATCCGCTTCCGAGGACCGGCGGGACTACCTACTACTTCGTGACCGGCGGGCTGGAAGATGCGCTCGCCCAGGCACGTAAGTCAGCCGGCGATAAAGACGTGTCCGTGTTCGGCGGAGCGGACCTCGTTCGCCAGTTCCTCGGAGCCGGACTCGTCGACGAGGTGCGCATCCACCTTGCCCACCTGCTTCTCGGCGCAGGAACGCGGCTGTTCGATGGCCTAGATCCGGCAAATTTCGACGCAGTTGAGTCCTGGGTCGAGGCGGGCCCTAGCGTGACGCATCTCACCCTCAAGCTTCGAAGGCCTTGATCGTCCAAGACATCAGAACAGATGCGACCGGAATCGCGAGCGTGCAGGTGCGGGGGGTTGGGTGCCCTATGTGGAGCGCTTCGTCGAAAAGGGGCCTACTGAGCGGAAGCGACGGGATTTCGAACCCGCGGAAAGTACCCGCAGGGTCGTCGATTCGACCCTAACAGGCCGTCTGCTCGTCCGGCGGGACGTCCTCGGCCTCGCGGCGTGCCCGCGATCGGCCCTAGCTTTGCGCTCGCAGCGCGCGCCGCCAGACATCGCGAGTTCGACGACTTCGCCGAGCGCTTGTGTCTGAGCGATGACCGCCATGTCCGCGCCTCTCTCCGGAAGCCTCAGTCATGCGCCCTGCGAGCGCTGTGCTTTCGGACGGCCGGACGGCCGGACTGTACGAGCCCCCGCGGCCGACAACCGGCGGGAAAATCCCACCTGTAGCCCGGATGGGATTCGAACCCATGACCGCTTCCTTGAAAGGGAAGGGGCCGAGAGAAGCGGCCTGGCGCGACTCCTGAGCACGACGTCTGATCAGCGGTACGTCGAATCGCGCGTCAAATGAGCGGCCTACGAAATGACAGAGGCGGGCAGCAGGCCGTCTCACTTCGTCGGGCGCGGCGAGCGACGCGCTGGCCGGTTAGAGCCGGCAGATGTAGCGAGCGTCCGCTCGAACTGGTCGAGGAGCGCAAAGAGCCCGACACACTCCCACGCGCGGCCGCGCTTGCGCTTCGTGATCTCCCGGATGACGCCGGCGCGCTCGAGACGCTCGATCCCGAGCCGCGCGGCCTCGTCACTGATGCCGAGGACGCTCTGCGCGCTCCGCAGGTCGAGCACCGGGTGGACCGGGAGGACAGCGATCAGGTTGTCTGCGGCCGAGCCGGCGCGCGGTGAGCCGGCCTGGGTCCGCCAGCGCTCCTGCAGCGTCTCGATCCGGCCGGCGAGGGCCTCCGCGCCATCGCATGCGATGGCCACCGCACGGGCGAATATCCCGCACCACTCCTCGGTGCGGCCATCGCGGTAAGCGGTCAGGCCGCGCTCGTACTCGGAGTAATTGGCGGCGAGGACGAGGCTGATCGGCGGGACGTAGTGAGGGGCGAGCCCGCGCCGTCGCAGGACGAGGTGGATGAGGCTGCGACCGACCCGGCCATTCCCGTCGGAGAACGGGTGGATGGTCTCGAACTGCGCGTGCGTGATGGCGGCCTGAGCGAGGGCAGGCAGATCCTCGCGGGCCAGGAAACGGCACAGGTCCTCGAGCAGCGCCGGTACGTCGTCCTCTGGGACGGGGATGAACCTCGCGCCCCAGGGGTTGTCGCGTCCGCCGATCCAGTTCTGTCGCGTGCGGACGGCGGCCCCGAGCCGCGCGTCCCGCGTCCCTTCGAAGAGCCGCCGGTGGATCGCGCGGATGTCATCAACGCTCAGTTCTCTGCGTGGCCCTGCCAGGCGAATGGCCTCCTCCATCGCACGAACATTCCCGAGCACCGATCGCGCGTTCGACGTGGCAGCTTCGGGGTCGAAGACACCTTCGGCGAGCTTGCGGTGAGAGAGCTCCAGCCCCTCGATCCGCGACGAGGCCACCGCCTCGGCGCGGAGGAGCTGGCGAGCGACGGCCTCGAGGAGCTGCGTGCGCGGCGGGTCGGTGTTGAGATGCCGCAGCTTGGACTCCGCCCCGGCGATGTCCTGCACCAGCGCGGCCGGGAACGGCGGCTCCAGCGCTGCGATGGGCCACCCCTTGAAGGCGTAGTAGAAGAAGCCTTCTCGGGCGAGGCGGCCCCCAGAGATGCTCGGCTGACCGCCCTCCCAGTAGCGGCGGATCCCGTCACCGGGACCCACTCGATATGCGCGCCTGGCCTCGCGTCCCATCCTTGGCTTACCTCCGCGACTCTCCAAGGTTACCACAGTAACATTGGCTAAGGGACAGTGCTATCCAAGGTTAGGTCAGCCGCTCTCAGACGTCGCGGCGCAGGACGGTGTAACGGTGTTCCCAGTGGTCGCCAGCGACCGTCGCCACCGGCGACTGCAGTAGCCCTTCCCGCCTAGCATGGGGCGGTGGGCGAGCCCGACGCGAAGGGAACGGTGGTAGCTCGATTCCGCCATGTAGCTCTCTACGTCCCGGATCTGCGAGAAGCGGAAGAGCTCTACGTCGGCCTGTTCGGCATGACGGTCCTGCTCCGCGAAGCACTCGTGGACAGGGAACAGTCGCAGGGCGCGTGGGCCACGCTGCCCGTAGACAGGGAGTGGAAGGATGCGGAAGCGGCAGGCGTGTCGCTCGGCATGGTCGCGCTCCAGCGTGACGACATGGTCCTCGCGCTGTTCGCCGGGACACCGTCAGGCAGACAGATCCACGTGCTCGGTGTCCTCATCGATGAAGCGGCGATCGATGAGATAGCCGGTCGCCTGCAGCCTGGCGCGCTCAGATCGCATCGCCACGGGTATCTCGAGTTCACGGATCGCTACGGGATCTGCTGGCAGCTGTCGTCGCGTTCGCCGTTCCGATCGTCTGGCGAGATGCTCGGTCGGTGGATCGACATGGGCAAGACATAGGAGCGAAGAGGGGCACTCCCGAAAGTGGCGTGCACCTGACCACGACGTCCAGCCGGGAACAGAGACTCGGCCCACATCGCGGCCCGCCCATGCAGAGAAGCGGCCGCTATGAGGGACCTCGCACCGTCGCCCAGCTGCTCTTGGGTCCGACGAGGATCGCCAGCAATGGGAGCTGGGCGACGGAGTAGATCACGTGCGCGAGGTGGTGACCGAGGTTCTGATCTGGAACGAACGGCAGGAAAGGCAGCGGTAGAGCAGACACGATCCCGCCGCCGACGACGTTCAGGAGCGCCCAAACAGCGAGAGACCAGCGCGACGCGCTCCCCAGGCGCGATCTGAGGGACCATCCGAGGAGCCCCGCGTAGACCAGGACGGGGCCGACGGTCTCGGGCGCGAGAGGCGAGAGCGGCAGCGAGATGAGGTTGTGCGCGATGGGGCCCAGGGCCGCGATGACCACGGCGACGACGAGCAGCATCACGTTGGCGGCAGCCTCAGCGTTCCTCAGGCGCCGCCGTCAGCACTTCGACGCCACATGAGGATCCCCATCGACAGGGTCCACATGGTCAGCAGAAGGGACGAGACGAGGAAGATGGACTCAGCGGCCTGCACGTCTCCGGTGGCCGCGATCCGGAGGAGCGCTGCGACGGTGGCACCTCCCGCGCCGAGGATCGCGATCCACCCCAACCAGCCGGAGAATCGTCCGCTGACGCTGACGGCGAGGCCGAAACAAGCGAAAGCCGTGCCGAAGAGCACGAGCATGCCGATACTCCAGACGCCGGAGCCCGTGTCCCTCAAG
>JACDAF010000143.1 GCA_013695575.1 Chloroflexota bacterium
TCGGCCTGCTGCTTGGGCGGCGAGCCACCGACTGGGGCCCAGCTGCTGGCTTGGGGCTGGGCTACGGGTTCGTGTGGTGGATCCTGGGGCCGCTGCTGATCATGCCGATCTGGATGGGCATGGGACCAATGCTGGCCAAGGCGCTCGACACGCCGAACCTCATGAGCCTCGGCGGCCACCTGGTGTACGGCTTGGTGACTGGTCTGGCCTATCGCGCGATCACACGCTAGAGCGGCCAAGCCGAGGGCTCGACTTGTTCAGCGTCGAGCGCTTGCCTCGTGGTGCCCGCGCGGAAGTCCGCTTCCTGTCCGTCCTGGAGTCGTTCCTGGTCCGACGGTTGGGTGGTGCGGCCTCAGCCCTTGACTGCTCCCGCCGTCAGCCCGCGCACGAAGTAGCGCTGCAGCGCGAAGAACACGATGAGGGGCAGCGCCGTCGAGATGAATGCGGCAGCGGTGAGCAGCTGCCAATTCTGGCCCAGCGAGTTGACCAGGTTGCTGACGGTCACCGTCACCGGTGCGACTCCCGGCCGGCCGCCGAGGAAGATGAGCGCGACCAGCAGGTCATTCCAGACCCAGAGGAACTGGAAGATCGTCAGCGCGGCCAGCGCCGGCACCGAGAGCGGCAGGATGAGCCGGAAGAACGTCGTCGCCGGGCCTGCGCCGTCGATCGCCGCGGACTCGAGCAGCTCGCGCGGGAGCGAGCCGAAGAAATTCCGTAGCAGGTAGATCGCGAACGGAAGCCCGTACCCGGTGTGCGCCAGCCAGATGCCGGGGAACGTGCCGTTCAGGCCGAGGTTCGTGTGAAGCTGCAGGACGGGGACGAGCGTCATCTGGAGTGGCACGACGAGCAGCGCGACCAGCGCGAGAAAGATCGTGTTGCGGAGCGGGAACTCCATCCAGGCAAATGCGAACGCGGCGAAGGAGGCTACGGCGATGGGGATGATGACCGCGGGGATCGTGACCATGAGGCTGTTCAGGAAGCTGGTCCCCATGTTGTTCGCCGTCAGCACCTGCTCGTAGTTCTGGAGCGTGAACCCAGGAGCCGTCGTGAACGCCGTCCACCATCCCGTCGAGGACACCAGGTGCGCCGGCCTGACCGAGGACACCAGCAGGCCGGCCGTTGGGAGGACCCACACGAGGATGAGTCCGATCACGGAGGCGTGCAGCGGAAGCGTGCCGATCGCCACCCGCATCAGCGGACCGCCTCCTGGAACCGGAAGCGGCGGAGGTTGATGATGAGCACCGGGACGATCGCGAGAAGCAGCACGACCGCGATCGAGCTCGCGCGGCCGTTGTGGCGCACGCTGAAGAGCTGCTCGTACATGAGGTTCGCGATGACCTCGGTCTCATAGTTGCCGCTCGTCATGACGTACACGATGTCGAAGGACTTCAGCGCGAAGATGACGAGTGTCGTCCCGACGACCGCGATCGTGGGGCCGAGGAGGGGCAGGAGGATGCGCCGGAACACGGTGAGCTCGCGCGCGCCGTCCACCCGGGCCGCCTCGAGGAGCTCCACCGGGATCCCCTTGAGGGCCGCCGAGATGATGACCATGGCAAAGCCCGTCCAGACCCACACGCCAACGGCGATGAGCGCCAGGTTGTTCCACGGAGGGCTGATCAGCCAGGCCTGTGGGTCGATGGGGGTCAGGCCCGTCAGGATCGCGTTGAGCAGGCCGGTCTGCGTGACCTCGGCCGGCTGGTAGTCGAACACGAACTTCCAGATGACGCTCGCCGCGGTGAATGAGATGGCCATCGGAAGGAAGATGAGCGACTTCGCGAGTCCCTCGTAGCGCACCCGGTCGGCGAGGATGGCGAAGACGAGGCCGAAGGCGAGCACGATCCCGCTGAAGAAGACCACCCACAGGACGTTGTTGCGGATGGCAATGTGCACATCCGAGAGCTGGACGATCTGCTCGTAGTTCGCGAGGCCAACGAACCGTTCGGACCGTGCGTCGAACAGGCTCAGCCAGATCGTCGCAAGGCTCGGGTAGATGAGGTACACGACCACGAACGTGATGGCAGGGCCGATCCAGACCCACGGCCGGACGCCGGCGCGTCGCCGCAGCGGGAGCCTCCCCAGCAGCCACTCGCTGGCCACGATGTAGCCGACAAGCAGCAGGGGGACTCCGACGACGGCGACGGCCAGCGCCGCGACGCGGTCCATCAGTCCGCTAGCGCTTGTACGACTCCGTTTGGACGCGGTCCAGATCGGCGAGGATCGTGTCGAGCTTCGCCGGGTCGTTCACGTAGTCGAGAGTCGCCTTCCAGAAGGCCTTGTTCATGGCATCCGGCATCAGGTCGGACGCGTCGAAGCGCGCCGCCTTCGCCCCGGTGAGGAGCTTCGCGATGTCACGCGAGATGTCATCCGGGTACTGCGCGACATCCACCTTCTTGTTGGGCGACAGGGCGCCGCCTCGCTTGACCCAGATCGACTGCGCCTCCGCCGTAGTGAGGTACTTCATGAGCGCGCGCGCCTGCGGGGTGTCTTTGAACTGCCCGAAGAGGTCGCCACCGACCTCGAGGGCGCCCGCGTTCTTCGCGTCGATGTCGGGGAACGCGAAGAACGCGAAGTCCTGCACCGGCTTGAGGCTCGGATTGCCCTTCACGAAGAAGTCGGTGATGAACGACGCCTGGTGGTGCATGTAGCACCCGGGCGGGTTCCGGAACATTGGGTCGCCACCGTTCCCGAAGTTCGTCGAGAGGATGAACTGCTTGCCACCGAAGGCGATGCCCGGCTGGGCGACCACCTCCCCCCAGGTCTGCCAGGCCTTCTTGATCTCCGGGGACGTCCACTTCAGCTTGCCCTGATACCACTCGTCGTACTTCGCCGGGCCGGCCTGCCGGAGCACGATGTCCTCGAGCCAGTCCGTCGCGGGCCAGCCTGATGCCGCGCCGCTCTCGAGCGCGACGCACCAGGGCGCCGTGCCCCCGTCCTTCATCTTCTTCGAGAGGGCCACGAGCTCGTCCCAGGTCTTCGGGACGGTGAAACCCTTGGCCTTGAACTGTTTCGGGTCGTACCAGACGAAGCCCTTCGCCGAGGTCTTGATGAAGATGCCGTACTGCTTCCCGTCGACCTGCCCGAGCTTGATCCAGTCTTCGGCGTAGTCGCTCCGCATCGCCGACATGTCGAGCACGCCGCCGAGGTCGATGAGCTTGCCCGCCTTGCCGAACTCGGTCATCTTGCCGGGGCCGGGCAGGCCCGCGACGTCGGGCGGGTTCCCGCCCTGCACGCGGGTGGTGAGGATCGCGTCGATATCGCGCGTGCCCTCGTACTCCACGCGCACGCCGGTGCGGTCCTCGAACGGTTTCACCATTGCGAGGAAGGACTCTTGCTCGCTGCCTCCCCAGGTGCCGAGGACGCTGACGGTCCCCCCGATCTTCCCGTCCGTTCCGCCGCCCGATTGCGGCGTGCTCGGCTGGGCACACGCGGCGACCGTCATGAGGGCCGCCAGGATCAGGACGCGCATCGGCGAAGCGTCTCGCATCTCGTGCCTCCAGTCGCCGCACTGGGCGGCGTGTTGGCAGAGGATAGACCCGCTCGGGACGGTGGGCTCCGTGTCCTGGTAGCCGAATGCCAGGAGACCTGCCCAAGCGAAGGACGCGAGCCAAAAGGTAGCAACGTTCAGCGTTCTGGAGACCTGCCGCCGTCTCGCATCGGCGCGGCCGAGGCTCACTACGCATGCGCGCGGCACAGCTCGGTGCCGAACCGCGATCGCAGGGGCGATCGCTCGCTCGAGCCTTCCGGAAACTTGTAGGCCGGACCGACACCGCCGCACGGATTCGACTATGGTTTCCGCCCTTCGCGGGGTCGAGGCCGACCCAACGCAGAAAGAGGGTATGAACCTGATGACACTTCTAGGTCGCCCGCTGGCCGCGCTCGCCGTCTGTGCGGCGCTCCTTCTCAGTGCCGGGACCGCCCTGGGGGCGGCCGGCGATCCGACGATCATCGTCCCGATCAACGACGCCGAGGCCGGCGGCACGTACAACCTCGAGTTCAAGAGGGTGTACGCCGGTGCGACGCCGACCGGAACGCCGGTCTACATCTACGTTCCGTCCGGCTGGACGTCGGGCCAGGTCGCCGGGATCGCGGGCATCGATCCGCAGTTCGATCCCATTCCGGGCGACGCCTTCACGCCATGCGCGACCCGTCCCGACAGCGACTACGTGATCACGCAGACGCAGATCAACACCCTCGGTGATCTCCTGGCGAGGCAGATCGTCGGCGTCAACGAGGCGCACTTCGGTCCCATCGGCCTCGCCAACGCGAGCGATCCCAACAG
>JACDAF010000155.1 GCA_013695575.1 Chloroflexota bacterium
GCTCGCTGAACGGCTGGTCGCTGCCGCAGATGGTCGCGCTGACGGGCGTCTACTACCTCGTGCAGGGCCTCACGAACATCGTGTTCGCCCCGAGCTTCGAGCGCCTCATGGAGCACGTGCGGCAGGGAACGCTCGACTTCACGCTGCTCAAGCCCGCGAGCGCCCAGTTCCTCGTGAGCACCCGGCACCTCAGCCTCGTCCGCATCGTGGACCTCCTCATGGGCGTCGGGGTTATGGCCGCGGGCCTGGTGATGCTCGGGAACGCCGTCAGCCCGCTCTCAGTTCTCGTGTTCCTCGTGACCCTCGTGGCCGGGACCGCCTGCGTCTACGCGCTGCTGCTCACGCTCGTGACTTTCTCGTTCTGGTTCGTGCGCATCGAGAACCTCCTCGCGATCTTCTGGGCGTTCACCGACGCCGGCCGGTTCCCGATCGATGTCTACCCGGGATGGCTGCGCCTGACGCTCGCGACCGTCGTGCCCATCGGGATCGCGGTCACGGTGCCGGCGGAGGCGATCTCCGGACGCCTCTCCGCAGAGACGCTCGGGCTCATGCTCGCCGGCACCGTGCTCTCGGTCGCCTTCTCGTCCTGGTTCTGGCGGCGCGGGCTGCGGTCGTATACGGGGGCGAGCGCCTAGAGGATGCCCTTGGCCTTCTCCGCGTCCGCCGTGATGACCACGACCTTCTTCTTGCCCGAGCCCTCGCCGGCAACGTACGCCGCGTCGATGTTGATCTGGGCGTTCGCGAGCTTGCGCGCGACCTTGCCGAGTGCTCCGGGCTTGTCCTCGAGATCGACGACCAGTGCCTCGCGCTCGCCGTCCACCTTCAACCCGGCGCCCTCGATCGCCTTGCGGGCGGCTGCGGCGTCGTCGACGACGATGCGGCAGTTGCTCCCGGACCCGGCCGCGGCGCTGAAGGTGTTGATGTTGACCCCCGCGGCGCCGAGCGCCTCGGTCAGCTTCGCCAGACTGCCCGGCTTGTTCTCGAGCGTGATCGACAGCTCCTTTGCCATGTCAACCTCCCCCTGATTGGTGAAGGGGCGAGGCTAGCACACGGCAGATCCGGCGCACACATGCTGCGCGTACCCTATGTGTGCGTGAGCCTCTCTCCGCTGACCATGGACCTCAACCTTCCCGGGGAGGGGATCGGCCCGCGCCCCCGGCGGGCGAGCAAGCGGGTCTGGGTGGGCGGGACCGCGATCGGCGACGGGGCGCCCGTCGCGGTGCAGTCCATGTGCACGACTCTCACCCACGACGTCGACGCGACGATCGGCCAGATCGAGCGCCTGCAGGAGGCCGGCTGCGAGATCGCGCGTGTGGCGGTGCCGGACAAGCGTGCCGGCGAGGCGTTGAAGGAGGTCGTGCGCCGCTCGATCCTGCCAGTCGTCGCCGACATCCACTTCGACTACCGGCTCGCGCTCATGGCGCTCGACGCGCGCGTGCACAAGCTCCGCCTCAACCCGGGGAACCTGCACAACAAGGACGGCATCCGCGAGGTCGTGACGCGCGCGAGGGTGCAGCGGACGCCGATCCGCATCGGCGTGAACCACGGGTCCATCGGCGACCGCCGGCCGGGCGAGATGCGCGATGAGGCGCAGCGGATGGTCGACCTCGCACTGAGCGAGATCGCGATCCTCGAGGGGCTGGATTTCGACGACATCATCGTGAGCGTGAAGGCGTTCGACGTGCCGACGATGGTCGCCGCGTACCGTCGCCTGGCGAAGGCCGTGCCATATCCACTCCACCTCGGCGTCACGGAGGCGGGCACCCTGCTCTCGGGGTCGATCCGCTCGACGGCGGGCATGAGCGTGCTGCTGTACGAGGGGCTCGGCGACACGATCCGGGTGTCGCTCTCCGAGGACCCCGTGATGGAGGTCAAGGCTGGCTTCGACATCCTGAAATCGCTCGGTCTGCGCGAGCAGGGCCTCACGCTCGTGGCGTGCCCGTCGTGCGGCCGTGCGGACATCGATCTCATCCCGCTCGCGAAGGTCGCCGAGGAGCGCCTGCGCGCGCTACCCGTACCGATGAAGGTGGCCGTGATGGGCTGCGAGGTGAACGGGCCGGGTGAGGCGAAGGACGCGGACGTAGGGATCGCGGGTGGCGTGGGTAAAGGCGCGCTCTTCCGGAAGGGCAAGGTCGTCGGCGTGTACCCCGAGGCCGAGCTCATGGACGCGCTGTTGCGTGAGATCGACAAGATCCTGGTGGAGAACGGCAAGGAGCCCTACTCCGCGAAGGCCCCCAAGGCGTCGCACGCGGGACAGCTGACTCCCGGCCGCTCCGTGCCCGCCGGCCAACGGAGCTAGCCGGCGGGACCCGGCGCACCTCAACTACACCCTCGGAGTTCGT
>JACDAF010000174.1 GCA_013695575.1 Chloroflexota bacterium
CCGTTGCTCCCGATGAGCGTGACGATCTCGCCCTTCTCGACCGAGACCGTGATGCCCTTCAGAGCGTGGATGTTGCCGTAGTAGGTGTGGACGTCCTGCAGCTCGAGCAGGGCCACCGCTAGGAGCCCACCACGCCGGCCGGCGCGGTGTCCGCGGTCCCGGCGGCGCCGCGTCCGAGGTACGCCTCGATGACCCTCGGGTCGCGCTGGATCTCGCCGGGAGAACCCTCCGCGAGCTTCGACCCGTAGTTCAGCACCGTGACGCGCTCGCTGATATCCATGACGACGCTCATGTCGTGCTCGATGAGCAGGACGCTGAGCGACAGCTCGTCACGCAGGCGGCGGATGAATCTGGTGAGCGAGGCGGTCTCCTGCGGGTTCATTCCCGCGGTCGGCTCGTCGAGCAGGAGGAGCGCCGGATCCGTAGCGAGCGCGCGCGCGATCTCGAGCCGGCGCTGGTCACCGTAGGCGAGATTCTTGGCGAGCTCGTCGCCCGACCTGCCGAGACCGACGAACTCCAGCAGCTCGTCCGCGCGCGCGCGCACCGCGCGCTCCTCGGCCCGCTCGCGCCGCGTGCGGAGCATCGCCTCGAACGGGTTGGCCCGCATGCGGACGTGGCGGCCGACCATGACGTTCTCCCGGGCCGTCATGTTCGCGAACAGCCGGATGTTCTGGAACGTACGAGCGATCCCGCGCTCCACGATCTCGTCCGGGCGGCGGCCTTCGATTCGGGCGCCTCGGAACACGATCGAGCCTGCCGTGGGCCTGTAGAGACCGGCCATGATGTTGAAGAGGGTCGTCTTCCCGGCGCCGTTCGGCCCAATGAGCGACACGATCGACCCTGTCGGGATCGTGAAATCCACGCCGTTCACGGCGACAAGCCCGCCGAAGGTCTTCGTGACGCCTTGGGCGGTGAGGATCGTGTCCGTCATCGCTGCTTGTCGAAGAGCGTTTCTTGCCCCTGATGCTCGAGGACCACGCTCTCCTCGCCGGCGTGGAGCTCCGCCTTGCGCCGCCCGCTGGGAAAGATTCCCTCCGGCCTGACGTTCATCATCACTACGAGGGCGATGCCGAGGATGAAGCCTTTCGCCTTGACGACGTCGAGCCCCGCGAGGAACTCGTTCCCGGTGGCGCTCGCGACGCTGCGGATGCCGTTGTTGATGAGCTCGGCGAGGATGCGGTCGAAGCTGCCGAGGATGATGCCGCCAAGGACCACGCCCCAGATGTTCCCGATCCCGCCCAGGATGATCATGCAGAGGACGAAGATCGAGACCGAGAAGTCGAACTGCTCGGGAGAGATCTGCTGGAGGTATCCCGCCCAGATCGCGCCCGCGAATCCGGAGAACGACGCCCCGAGCGCGAAGGCGAAGAGCTTCGTGTTGACGAGGTTCACCCCCATCGACGCCGCCGCGACCTCGTCCTCGCGCATCGCGGCCCAGGCTCGCCCGATCCGCGCGCCGCGCAGCCGTCCGGTGAGGAAGACCGACAGCGCGCCGACCGCGAGGACGAGGTAGTACCAGGGGGTCGAGTCGATGCCCCAGCGGAACCGGAGACCCAGGAGGTCGATCTCCGGCGTGCCGATCGGCGCTATCCCGAGGATCCCGTGCGTCAGGTCAGGCGTGTTGCGGATCACCAGCGGCACGATCTCGCCGAAGCCCAGCGTGACGATGGCGAGGTAGTCGCCGCGCAGGCGCAGCGTCGGCGCGCCGAGAATGATGCCGAAGATGCCGGCCACGAGCGCCGCGATCCCCATCGCGGCCCAGAAGTTCAGGTCGTGGTAGGGCAGGACCGAGCTCGCCGAGGTGAGGAAGCCGACGGTGTACGCGCCGATCGCGAAGAACGCCGCGTAGCCGAGATCAAGCAGACCGGCGAAGCCGACGACGACGTTCAACCCGAGCGCCAGCACGATGAAGAGCGCGATCGGGATGAGCTTTGGTGAAGAGAGGAAGCTGATCCCGAGCTGGCTCGCGACGAGCGGCAGCGCCACGAGCCCGGCGAGCACCGCGAGATACGTGACGATGCGGCGCTGCGT
>JACDAF010000191.1 GCA_013695575.1 Chloroflexota bacterium
CAGCGGCGTCTGCTACATCGAACGCACCTCGACGGGCGTCTGCATGTCCGTCGACTCCTAGTGGCGGCGAGCCGGCCGACCTTCCTCCCGCTGGAGCACCCACGACGCGACCTGGGCGCGGCTCGCGACGCCGAGCTTGCGGAGGACCGCGGCGACAAGGTCTTCCGCCTCGTCCACCGTGACGCCAAGCTCGGCCGCGATCCGATCGTTGGTGTGTCCGCGTGACACGAGCATCGCCGTGCGCAGCTCGACCTCGCTGAACGACAGGGTGGCCCCGTGCGGGGTGCGTGCGGGCGCCTCTCCGGACGGCAGGGCCGCGTCGATGATGTTCACGTAGTAGAGCGCGCCCCGCTCCACGAGCTCCGCGCGGATCGCCCGCACGGGCGCGTCCGGGAGATCGGAGCCCCGGGCACGGATCGCCGCGATCATGGCGCAGGCGCGCCGATAGGCCGCGCGCACCGGGACGCCGAGCTCGGCGTACCGCTCCGCCACGCTGGCGAACGCATCCGCGGCGTCGCGACCTTCGATGTCGGCGAGGATCGCGTCCATCTCGGCGCGCATGACGGCGATCGGTCGCGATTCGCGCCCCGCGAAATGCGCGTCGCATCGCGCCATGAGCCGCCGGAGCTCGGCACCGTCCCGCCGCGCCTCGGCGACGTCCGCCGCCGCAAGGAACGCCTCGACCCCCGCGCGGGGCAAAGCGGATAGCACGAATTCGACGGCCCGGGTCGCCGCCACGGCGGCCGCTTCGAGATCGCCGAGCGCGCGGAAGATGCGCGCGCGCGTGGAGAGGTATCCGAGCCGACGGTCGGGCTCGACGGCGGCTATCGGGATCGCGATCTGTTCGGACAGCGCGAAGGCCGCCTCGCTCTCGCCCTGCAATGTGAGCAGGGTGCAAAGGAGCGACCGGGCGACCGTGGCGAGGGTCGTGCCCTGTCGGACCATCGCGACGGCGCGCTCGGCCGAGTCGCGTGCGTCCCTGTAGCGACCCTGCGTGTAGTGAATGTGGACGAGCTCGGTCAGCAGACGCGCCTGGGCGAACTCGAGGCCACGCTCGCGCGCGATCGCGAGCGCCTCTTCCGCCGCCGCCCGCGCCGCGTCCCAGCGTCCGAGAGAGCGCAGGGCGAGGACCAGCTCCACCGAGGCCACCACCAGCTCGGCCCCGAGGTCATGCGACTTGGCGACCGCGACCGCCTCCTCGAGGTCCGGCACCCCGTTCGCTCCCTCGAGCCGGACGCGCGCGGATCCGAGCACGGTCAGGGCGCTTGCCTCGATGGCCCTCTCATGACATCCCCGTGCGATCGCCAAAGCGCGCTCGGCGAGCTGGACCGCGCGCTCGTGATCGTTCTCGACCCGCGACAGCCGTGCCGAGATGACCAGCGCCGCGGCCAGCGTCGGTCCCTCGTGGCCTTCGAGGGCCGCCGCCGCGCGTGACGCCGCCATCATCGCCTCGGAACGCCGCCCCTGCATGAGCAGGACGTCGGCGAGGCGAACGTCGAGCGCCGCGGTGCGGTCGGCATCAGCCAGCGCGAGCTCTCGCGCCGTCCGGAGCGCCGCCTCGGCCTCGGTCGCCCGACCGCCGGCCTGGAGCGCGTGTACCAGCGACTCGAGGGTCTCGAGCCGGCCGATATCATCCGGCGCGGCTTCGGCGGCGACCTGGAGCAGGTCCACCGCGGTGCCGTATGCGCCGAGACGCAGCGCGCGCGCCGCGCCCTCGCGCGCGTACCGGAAGGCCTGTTGCTCGTTGCCTGCCGCCGCGAAGTGATGCGCCAGGAGCGCCGCGCGCTCATCCGGTCGGGGCATCGCCGCGAGCGCCTCCGCTACGCGCCCGTGCAGCCGCCGGCGCCGCGGCTCTGGGATGGCCATCTCGATCGCCTCCCGTGTCAGAGCGTGCCGGAACTGGTAGGTCTCGGTGCGCGTCGCGAGCCGCTCGAGCAGCTGCGCGTCCACGCTCGCGGCCAGATCGACATCGACTTCCGCCTCCGCGCGGTCCGACAGCCGCAGGAACGCCGGGTAGTCGAGCGGTACACCGGCGACGGCGGCGGCCTGCAGCAGATCGGCGATCTGCGGCCCGCGCTCTTTGACAAGGCGTCGGAGCCGCAGCTGGACCGAATCGCTGACGGATCTCGGGAGCGCCAGCTGACCGGGCGCCCCCGGGGACGCATCGACGGTCGCCTTCAGCAGCTCCTCGACGTAGAACGGGACACCCTGCGAGCGCTCGTGCACCAGCCGCGCGAGCTCGCTCGTCGCGTCCTTCCCGAGGAGCGCGGCCGTCATGCGCTCGACGCCCACCGAATCGAGGGGCGCGAGGCTCAGCTGGGCGAGCCGCCGCTCGCGCTGCAGGTCTATCAGGAGCGCGCGCAGCGGGTGCGCCGGCCCGACCTCATCTTCCCGGTACGTGATGACCATGCAGATCCCGATGCGCATCGTCATCGCGAGATACAGGAAGAGCTCGCGGCTGGCGGCGTCCGCCTCGTGGACGTCCTCGA
>JACDAF010000215.1 GCA_013695575.1 Chloroflexota bacterium
CCTCATGACCGAGCTGAGGCGTGGTCTCCGCCAGATCGAGCGAGGCGAGACCAAGACCTACGACGAGGTCTTCGGGCGGAAGGCGCGCGGACCGAAACGATAGGCAGGCCACGCGCGGTCGCGCTCAGCCTCGACGCCGCGACCGTCATCCGAGGTGCCCACCCTGACCAGCGCCGGAAGATCCGCGCGATGGTGGATGCCGTCCGTGACCGACCCGAGATCGGGAAGCCGCTCAGGCGCGAGCTCGAGGGTCTCTGGTCGGCGCGCGTCGGCAGCTACCGGGTGATCTACCGCTGGTCAAGCCGTCACCTGGTGGTGGTGCTCGTCGGGCCGCGGGCGACCATCTACGCGGATGCGTCGCGCCTTCGCGCTCGGGAGCGAGGCACGTGAGCGGAGGCATGTCTCTAGAGTCTCCACCGTGACGGAGGCAGCCCAGGCGCCGCGTCCCGGGGCGGAGGGCACCAACGCGCCCGACGAGCGCAAGAAGGTCCACCGGGCCGAGACGAAGACGAAGACCCCGCTCGAGGCGAAGCGTCAGGGGCCGACGCTCGAGGACGTTCGCACGGACGAGCGGGTGCGCACGTACATCCGCGCGGCGAACCAGCAGACCGGCGCCATCGGCTACACCGAGCATGGCGAGCGCCACGCGACGACCAGCGCCGACGGCGCGCGGTTCATCCTGAGGTCGCTCGGTCATGAGGCTCGCCGCTGCGAGCTCGCCGCGATCTCCGCGTACCTGCACGACATCGGCAACGCGATCACGCGCGACCGGCACGGTCAGACCGGCGCGCTCCTGGTGAAGGGCATCCTCGAGGACCTCGGCTTCACGACGGCGGAGCTCGCGACGATCATGGGCGCGATCGCCAACCACGAGGAGGCCGAAGGTGGGCTGCCGGTGAGCGCGGTGTCGGCGGCGGTGATCATCGCGGACAAGAGCGACGTGCATCGCAGCCGCGTGCGGAACCCGAAGACCACCACCTTCGACATCCACGACCGCGTGAACTACGCGGCGACCTCCGCCGAGATCAAGGTGAGCCGGAAGGAGAAGCTCATCACGCTCGATCTCACGATCGATACGGAGGTCGCGCCACTCATGGAGTACTTCGAGATCTTCCTCACCCGCATGATGCTGAGCCGGCGTGCGGCGGAGTTCCTTCGCTGCCGCTTCGCGCTCGTCATCAACAACACCCGCCTGTTGTAGATGGGGCGCACTCCGAGCAGCCGCCGCGCGTGACACAACAGTGGATCCTGCGATGATGCGCAGAGCGGGCATCGCTGCGCTGCTGCTCACCGTCGGACTCGGCAGCGTGAGCGGCGCCCTGTTCCTCGCCGCGTTCCAGTTCCGCCTGGAGTGGTTCGCCGATCCGGCGCCGCTGGTCGCGGGCGGGCCCGTGTCTGCGGAGCTTCTGCGCTGGGCCGCCATCACCGACCTGTTCAGCTATTACCTGCCGACCACTGTCGTCGCCTACATGCTCTGGACCGCGCTTCGCCCGCGCGGTCGCGCTCTCGCGGATCTATCGATGCTCGCAGCTCTCGGCTACGTGATCGCCGGAGGCGCGAGTGCGTCGGCCCTGGCCCTCGTTGGACCGATGCTCATGTACGAGCACGCGCGGCCCGGCGCCGATCAGCCCGCCGTCGCGATCGCCTTTGCCGTGCTGGCGAAGGTCGTCTTCAGCGCGATCTGGCAGCTCCTCGACGCGTACCTGCTCGCGTTCTGGTGGCTCGGCACCGGCCTGTTGCTGCGCGCCGATCAGCCGCGGCTCGCAGGCCTGACGCTGGCACTCGCAGCATCGGCCGCGACCGGGACCGTCTTCACCGTCTTCGATCTCGGCGTCCTGCGCGACGCCGCGTTGGGTCTGTTCTTCGCGCTCTGGATGGCGTGGATGGTGTGGCTCCTCGTCGCGCTCTGGCGAAGCCAGCCGCCCTTCGCGATGCTTCCCGACTGATCGGCCTCGACCAGCTGCCCTGCAGACCTGCCACAATCTCCCGCCTACACCCCTCGCGTGGAGGACCGCATGCCCACCTCGGGTACACCGCGGCGCTGGCGCCGCCGCGTCCGCAGCACCGTCGCAGCAGGAGGCGTCGTCTACCGCCACGGCGCGGACGGGCTCGAGGTCGCGCTGGCCGGTCGGCTTTCCGACGGGACCTGGGTCTTTCCCAAAGGTCAGCCCGACGGGAACGAGACGATCGAAGAGACGGCGCTCCGCGAGGTCCGTGAGGAGACGGGACTCCAGGTGCGTGCCCTCTCGC
>JACDAF010000220.1 GCA_013695575.1 Chloroflexota bacterium
GCCGGGACCGGCGGGGCCGGGCCGGAAGCCACCGACCGCCGGCCGGCCCGAAAACCCCCCGCCAGCCGGACGGAACCCCGTGCCGCCTGGACGGAACCCGCTCCCCCCACCGGGCCGCTGCGCGAACCCGCCCGGCCTCCCCGCGGGTGCGGACGGTCGCTGACCGAACCCGCCGACGGACGTCGGCGGCCGCCAGCCACGGTTCTGCTGGCGCAGCTGTCTGCGCTCGTATGCCGCGATCTCGTTGGCCTGCTGCGCACCTTCCTCGTCGTGTGGCCGAGGCGCCGGCGCAGCGGGTACGCTCGGCCGGAACGGCGGCGCTGGGCCCCTTCCGCGACGGCCACGACGGCGCGGCCCGCGCCGCTCGTTGCCGTCGGCATCGCCGGTGCCGCCCTCGCCGCGTTCGATGGGTCCCTCTTCGTTCATCGCCGTCCCTCCTATTCCCGCGCCCGTCGCCGTCTTTGCTGCGACGGCTCGCGGGGCCCTGCGGGCTCTGCCGGGCGAAGCCCTGCCTCGCCTACTTCGGTCGCCGGGGCGGGATGCGCTCCCAGCGCTGACCGTCCTTCGTGTCCTTGACCCGGATGCCGCGCGCTTCGAGCAGCGCCCGAAGCTCATCCGACCTCTTGTAGTCACCTGCCGCGCGCGCCGCGGCGCGCTCCTCGAGCAGGAGGCGCTCCTCGTCATCGAGTGCCAACGCCGCGGCGATCCAGTCCGGCACGCCCAGTCCAAGCACCCGATCCATCTGCGCGAGGAGCCCGAGAGACCTTCGCCGTTCACCGTCGGTCGGCGCGCTCGCGAGTCCCAGTGCCGACTCCGCCGCGGCGAGCGCCCGCGGCGTGTTCACATCGTCGCATATCGCGTCGCGGAACTCCCGCGCGAACGGGTCGGTCGCGTCGGGCTCGGCGGACGCTCCGCCGGTCGCCTGCGCTGCTTCGACGACGATGCTACGCCACCGCCCCAGGCGCCGGTGCGCCTGCGCGAGCGCGTCCTTCGTGAAATCGAGTCCCTTCCGGTAGCTCGTGCCGAGCACGAACATGCGGAACGCGAGCGGCTCGAATCCCCAGCTCTCGATGTCGCTGAGCAGGTGCACATTGCCGATCGACTTGTGCATCCCTCCACTGTCGACACGCAGGAAGTAGACGTGCACCCAGTGACGCACGAAAGGTCTCCCTGTCGCCGCCTCGGACTGCGCGATCTCGCATTCGTGGTGCGGGAAGAGGTGGTCTTCCCCGCCGGAGTGGATATCGAACGTCTCGCCGAGGTACTTCATCGACATCGCCGAGCACTCGATGTGCCACCCGGGCTTGCCCGGACCCCAGGGCGAGTCCCATCGCTGCAGATCGTCGGGCTTGGCGCCTCGCCACAGCGCGAAGTCGGCCGGGTTCCGCTTGTGCGGGTTCACCTCGATGCGCGCGCCCGCGACGCGGTCTTCCTGCAGCTCGCGGTTGAGACGCGACCCGTACCCCGGGAACGTGGAGATGTCGAAGTACACGCCGTCTGCAGCCGGGTACGCGTGCCCCTTCGCGATGAGCTGCTCGATGAGCAGGAGCATCTCGGGGATGTGCTCCGTCGCTTTCGGCATGACGTGCGGCTCGAGGATGTTGAGCTTGCGACGGTCGGCCATGAACACGTCGGTGTAGCGCGCGGCGATCTCGAGCGGGTCCCGCTGCTCGCGCCTCGCGGCGACCGCCATGCGGTCCTCGCCCTCGTCGACATCGCCCATGATCGCGCCGACATCGGTGATGTTCATGACCTGGGTCACGTCGTATCCGAGCAGCTCGAAGGAGCGTCGGATGACGTCGGCGACGATGTAGCGGTAGAGGTTCCCGATGTGCTGGAACGACCAGACGGTCGGCCCGCAGTCGTAGATGCGGACTTTCCCCTCCTCGAGCGGCTCGAATGTCCGCACGGTCCGGGTCGCGCTGTCGAAGAGCTGGATCGCGGTGGCGTAGCTCGTTGTCTGTCCTCCGCTCTATCTGGAAACGAGCGCGACCGCCATGGCCGCGATGGCCTCGCCTGCGCCGATCGGCCCGAATCCTTCGTTCGTCTTGGCCTTGACGCTCACGACGCCGGGATCGACGCCCAGGCCCGTGGCGATCGCGCCGCGCATCGCTGCGGCATGCGGGCCGATGCGGGGCGACTCCGCGACCACCGTGGCGTCGAGCGACGCCACGCGCCAGCCCGCCTCCCTCAGCATGGCACTCACCTGCCGGAGCAGTACCTGGCTGTCCGCCCCCGCGTACGCCGGATCATCGCTCGGAAAGCGCGTGCCGAGGTCCCCGAGTCCGGCGGCGCCCAGAAGCGCGTCCATCACCGCGTGAAGCAGGACGTCGCCATCGGAGTGGCCGACGAGGCCGCTCGGATGCTCGAGCACGAGGCCGCCGAGGACGAGGCGGCGATCGGGTACGAGTCGGTGAATATCGTAGCCGAACCCGACTCGCGGGCCGCTCATCGGATCGCTCGCGTCGCGATCGCGGCCAGACCCTTGTCGGCCAGCTCGCGCGCGTACGCCAGGTCCTCCAGTGTCGTGATCTTGAGGTTCCGCCGGTCTCCCGGGATCATGCGCACGCCCACACCGAGGGCGGTCACGGCGGCGGCGTCATCGGTGAACGACCGGTCGCGGGCGGCTTCGCGAGCGCGGACCAGCAGCTCGCGGAGGAACGCCTGCGGAGTCTGGGCGGTCCAGAGCCCCTCGCGCTCGACCTCCTCGAGAGAGCCACCGGACTCATCCACGCGCCGGACGGTCTCAGCGAGTCGCAGCCCGGCGGCCGCCGCGCCGTCACGCTCCGCAGCCTCGACGCACCTCTCGAAGAGGCTCGGGGGCACGAACGGCCGTGCCGCGTCGTGGATGGCGATCACCGTCGCGTTGGGCAATGCATCGAGCGCAGCCCACGAGGATGCCGTTCGCGTGGCGCCTCCCGCGATCACCCGCGCGTCGGACCCCTCGCGTGCGAGGGCGTCGGCGATGCGGGACAACGCCGCGGGTGCGGCCACGACCACCATCTCCTCGAATGTTCGCGAGGCCTCGGCGGCGGCGAGCGACCACGCGAGCACGGACCTGCCGCCGACGTCGGCGAGCACCTTGTCCTCACCGAGCCGCGTCGACGCGCCGGCCGCCAGGATCGCGAGCGCTCTCACTAGCCGCCGGGGCTCACCGCTCGAGGCCGCCGAGGCTCGGCGGGCTCGCCCTTCGGCTGCGCGAAGATCATCCGGCCGCCGACGGTCTGCAGCACACGCATGACCTGCACCGACGCCTCGGTGCCGATGAAGCGTGCGCCCGCCTCGACGACGATCATCGTGCCGTCCTCGAGGTAGCCCACCCCCTGCCCGTGCTCCTTGCCCTCGTGACCGATGCGCACGGTGATCTCCTCGCCGGGGAGCACGACGGGCCGCACCGCCTTCGCGAGGTCGTTCACATTGAGCACCCGGACGCCCTGGAGCTCGGCGACGCGGTTCAAGCCGTAGTCGTTCGTCATGATCGGCACACCGAGCGTTCGTGCGAGCGAGACCAGCTTTGCGTCAGCGCCGGCGCCCGGGGGATCGGCGTCGGAAAGCTCGACCTCGACGCCCGACCCCTGCTGCATCTTTTGCAGGATCTCGAGACCGCGCCTGCCACGCTCGCGACGCATCCCGTCACTCGAGTCCGCGAAGTATTGGAGCTCATCGAGGATGAACCGCGGCACGAGCAGGGTCCCGCGCACGAAGCCGCTCTTCACGATGTCCGCGATGCGGCCATCAATGATCACGGACGTATCCAGGAGGAGGCGGTCTCCCGCGGCGCGCTCGCGGCGGCCCGCTCGGAGCTCGCGGATGAACATGACAAGCTCGTGCCGCTTCATCGTCCCCGCGGCCGCGCCGATGGCCCCGAGGAACACCGCGACCACGAACGGGCCGTAGCGACCGAGGTCCTGCGGGAGCAGCGCGAGCGGCACCGACAGCAGGAGCGCCAGGCCGAGCCCTATGCCAGCCCCGAACGCGCCTCCCAGCAGGTCACCGCCTGAGGCCTCATGGATGCCGCGGACGATGCGGCGGGCGGGATAGACGGTGACGTACGGCGATCCGAGCCAGCCGAGGATCGCGCACAGGATGGCGAGGAGGATGACGACCAGGACCTGATTGCTGACCGGCCTGACCTCGGTGACCTGAAGGAGCGCGGCGCCGAGGAAGAAGCCGAAGAAGAATCCGAGGACCGCACCGAGAAGACGGATGAGAGCCACGACCGGGAGGCCTCCTTTCGAACGTGATGTACCGCCCGACCGATGAAGATGTGGTCGCCGGCGGTCATGGATGACATTCGATGAGTTTAGTCCCGGCTGAGCAGGGTCTTGAGCGAATCGCGCAGGTCGCGGGCGGCAACCACCTCGAGGCCGGAGCCGTTCGCGTCGGCGCGGTTCGGCTCCGGCAGCACCACGCGCGTGAACCCGAGGCGCGCGGCCTCGCGAAGCCGCGGGCCGATGCGCTGCACGCGGCGGAGCTCGCCGCCGAGTCCTAGCTCACCAACGCAGACGGTGCGCTGATCGATCGGTGTGTCCCTGAGCGCGGACGCGACGGCGGCGGCGACCGCGAGGTCGGAAGCCGGCTCGCGCACGCGGAGACCCCCGACGAGGTTCACGTATACGTCGTGCTGCCCTGTGGAAATGCCCGCGCGCTTTTGCAGGACGGCGAGCAGCAGGGCAAGCCGCTGCGGGTCGGTGCCGTTCACGGTGCGGCGCGGCAGGCCGAAGCTCGTCTGAGAGACCAGCGCCTGGACCTCGACCAGCAGCGGGCGTGTGCCTTCGACCGTAGGCACGACGACGCTGCCTGAGACGCCCCGTGTGCGCTCCTCGATGAACACCTCGGAGGGGTTCGTCACCTCGCGCAGGCCGTCCTCGGCCATTTCGAACATCCCGACCTCGTCGGTGGAGCCGAAGCGGTTCTTCGCTGCTCGGAGGATGCGGAACGCGTGAGACCGCTCGCCTTCGAGGTACAGGACGGCATCGACGATGTGCTCGAGGACGCGCGGGCCCGCGACGTAGCCCTCCTTGGTGACGTGACCGATGAGGAAGATCGGGACGTTCTCGCCCTTGGCGACCTCGAGCAGGCGTGCCGCGCACTCGCGCAGCTGGGAGACGCCGCCGGCCGCGGAGCCGATCGACTCCGAGCTCATGGTCTGGATCGAGTCCACCACGGCGAACAGCGGATGCGTCTCGCGGATCGACTCGATCACGCTGTCAAGATCCGTCTCCGCGAGGACGAGAATGCCCTTCCCGTCGATGCCAAAGCGCCTCGCGCGGAGCTTCACCTGAGCGGCGGACTCCTCGCCGGTGACGTAGAGCACGGCGCCCTTCGCGCCGAGCGCGGCGGACGTTTGCATGAGCAGGGAGCTCTTGCCGATCCCGGGATCTCCTCCCAGAAGCACCAGCGATCCGCTGAC
>JACDAF010000235.1 GCA_013695575.1 Chloroflexota bacterium
CGGCATGACCACGACAGGAGGGGCAATGGCCAGTCAGCACTCGCGCACCCTGCGGCTCCTGGTCGCGCTGCTCGGCACGCTCTCGCTCGTGACCGCGGCCTGCGGGCCGGCGGGACCGGCGGGCGGACCGGCGGCGGACTCCCAGGAACAGCCCGTCCAAGGCGGACGGCTCATCTCAGGCTCGTTCAGCGACATCCAGCGCCTCAACCCCGCGACCTCGAACGACGCGACATCGACCCAGGTCAGCGGCAAGATCTACGACTCGCTCGTCACCGCCGACCACAAGACCGGGGAGATCAAGCCCTGGCTCGGCAAGTGGACCGTCAGCTCGGACGGCCTCACCTTCAGCTGGACGATCGAAGCCAAGGCGAACTGGTCGGACGGCAAGCCCATCATCGCCCAGGACTTCCTCGCCCGCGTGAAGATGCAGGCGCGCAGCAAGGTCACCCCGAACAAGAGCACCTTCAACGACATCGAGGGGTACCAGGACTACTCCACGGGCAAGGCCACCGCCATCTCGGGGATCGTCATCGACTCGGCAGACCCCAAGAAATTCACCGTGAAGTTCACGAAGGTGTTCTGCCCGGCGCTGGCGAGCGTGTTCGGCTCCGCGCCGATGCCCGATCACGTCTTCGGCAAGTACACCGTCGACGCGGACGTGAACGCGAACGTCGACCAGGCGGCCGAGAACAACGCGCCGCCCGCCGCCAGCGGACCCTTCAAGTTCAAGGAATGGCGCAAGGGTGACCAGGTCATCCTCTCGCGCAACGAGACCTACTGGCAGGGCGCGCCCCTCATCGAGGAGTTCGTCCTCAAGGTCGTCGCCGACTCGACGGTCGCGGCGGCGCAGCTGCGCACGGGCGAGCTCACGCACGGCATCGTCCAGCCTGGCGACGTCGCCACGCTTTCCACTGCGGAGAACGTCAAGCTGTACAAGTGGCCCGACAACGGCTACGTGTACATCGGCTGGCGCGTCAACAACCCGAACGTCGCCTTCCTCGGAGACAAGAAGGTCCGCCAGGCGCTCATGTATGGCCTGAACACGGACGAAGTTGTCAAGGCGGTGCTCTTCGGAGAAGGCACCAAGCAGTTCGCGCACCACCCACCGGTCGCCTGGGCGGCCGGTACCAACCTCAATCAGTACGCCTACGACAAGACCAAGGCCGAGACCCTGCTCAAGGAAGCGGGCTTCGCAAAGGGTGCCGACGGCACGTTCGCGAAGGACGGCAAGCCGCTTGCGATCACGATCGTGACCAACCAGGGGAACAAGACGCGCGAGACGTTCCTTCAGGTCGCGGTCGAGCAGTACAAGCAGATCGGCGTGAAGATCACCCCGAAGCTCGAGGCCTTCGAGTCGCTCGTGCCGAAGCTCACGGGCGGCAGCCCGGAGGTCGAGGCGGTCATCATCGGCTGGCAGCTCGCCGCCGACCCCGACCCCTTCACGATCTGGCACTCGAGCAACGTCTCGAGCCCGGCCAAGGCCGGGAACAACTTCGTCGGCTACAGCAACCCGCAGGTCGACAAGCTCATCGAGCAGGGTCGGAACGGTCCCGACTGCTCGCAGGGCGCGCGGCAAAAGGCCTACCAGGAGATGAACAAGATCCTGAACGAGGACGTGCCGTACAACTTCGGCTTCGCGCAGAACCGCATCCTCGCCACGGACGCTCGGATCCGCGGGATCGAGCCCGGCTCCTTCAGTCCGAATGGCGACTGGAACATCCACAAGTGGTGGATCAAGAAGTAGCGAGCACCTACCGGTAAGCGACGGGGTGGCGGCGGCGACGTCGCCACCCCGGGCCGCGTGGAGGGACACGACGACCGATGCGGACCTACATCCTGCGACGGCTCCTCTACGCCATCCCCACACTGCTTGGGATCTCCGTCATCGTGTTCGTCATCACGCGGCTCTCCCCGGGCGATCCCGTCCGCCTGTACACCTTCGGTGCGCTGGACATCACCGAGGCGGACATCGAAGCGCTCCGCGAGTACTACGGGCTGAACAAGTCGCTCCCGCTGCAATACGTCGACTGGCTCGGGCAAGTGGTCCGCGGGGACTTCGGCATGTCGCTCACCTACAACCGGCCGGCGTTGCCGCTGCTCCTCGAGCGCATGCCGGCCACCCTCCAGCTGGCCTTCGCCGCGCTTCTCCTCCAGCTGGCGATCGGCATCCCGCTCGGGGTCACCGCGGCGCTCCGCCGCGGCTCCTGGGTCGACAACGTCATCCGCGTCTTCGGCGTCATCGGCCATGCCATCCCGACCTTCTGGATCGGCCTGCTCATGATCATCTTCGTGTCCGTCACGCTCCGGCTCCTGCCGAGCCAGGGGGTGCTGACGGTCGGCAAGGACATGTGGGACATCGGCGACCGCCTCCGGCACATCATCATGCCGGCGTTCGTCCTGGCGCTCGCGGGTATCGCGAACTACTCGCGGTACCTGCGCACCGAGACGCTCGACGTCATCTCGCAGGATTACGTGCGCACGGCGCACGCGAAGGGCCTCAAGAACCGCAGTGTCGTGTACGTGCACGCGCTGCGGAACGCGCTCATCCCGATGGTCACCGCGCTCGGCGGCCTCCTCGCGGCGCTCGTGTCCGGTGCGCTGGTCGTGGAGCAGGTCTTCACCTGGCCGGGAGTCGGGCAGTTCACCTATGCCGCCGCCCGGAGCAAGGACTACCCGGTCATCATGGCGGGCGTCATGCTCGCGAGCACGCTCCTGGTCCTCAGCTACCTCCTGCGGGACATCGTCTACGCGATGGTCGACCCGCGGATCAAGGTGCGCTAGATGGCCACCGCCGACCGCGCCATGGCCGCGCCCGCGCCCATCCCGGCCCGCCGGATCTCGGCCGGGCTCTGGTCCAACGCCTGGTACAAGCTCCGTCGTGACAAGCTCACCATGGCGTCGGCCGTGATCCTCGTCGTGCTCATCCTGGCGTCTCTGGCCGCGCCCCTGCTGTCGGAGCACGTCTTCCGGATGTCGTTCGAGCGTCAGGACCTCCTGCGGACGTACAGCGCGCCGACGCTCGACCCGCCGGGCTACCTCCTGGGCGCCGATGAGGTCGGCCGGAGCCAGGTCGTGCGCCTGCTGTACGGCGGCCAGGTGTCGCTCTTCGTCGGCTTCATGGCCGCGTTCATGAACCTCACCATCGGCGTGCTGCTCGGGCTCATCGCCGGCTACTTCAGGGGCCGGGTCGACGACGTCATCACCTGGTTCATCACGACGTTGAACTCGATCCCGACGATCTTCTTGCTCATCATCATCGCCGCGCTCTTCTCGCCGAGCGCGCTTACGCTGACGATCATCATCGGCATGCTCTTCTGGACGGGCATCACGAACTTCGTCCGCGGGCAGACCTTCGCCCTTCGGGAGCGCGAGTTCATCACTGCCGCGAAGACCATCGGTGCGTCGTCCGGGCGGATCATGTTCCGGCACATCCTGCCGAACGTGTTGCCGCTGATCTTCGTGCTCATGGCGATCGACGTGGGGACGATCATCCTGGCCGAGTCGGCCCTCAGCTACCTGGGCCTGGGCATCATGCCGCCGACGCCCTCGTGGGGGAACATGCTGTCGAACGCGGCCTCGTACTTCAGCCGTGCCTGGTGGCTCGTCGTCTCGCCCGGATTCATGATCTTCCTGACCGTTTTGTGTCTGTACCTGGTCGGCGACGGGCTGCGAGACGCGCTCGACCCTCGCCTGCGGGGTGCGAGCTAGGGGCGCGGTAGCATCGACATCGAAACGCGCACAAACTCAGGAGGGGTACGCATGACCAGACGCATCTGGAGCGCATCGGCGCTCCTGCTCATCCTCACGCTCGTCGCGGGTGCCTGCGCGCCGCAGAGCGCTCC
>JACDAF010000246.1 GCA_013695575.1 Chloroflexota bacterium
TCGGGCAGGTCGCGGTCGGCGCGATCTCCGAAGCCGACCGCCACAACATCCGCGGCGAAAAGATCAGCATCGACACGATCCCGATCGTCGGCGAGGCGGACCTTGCGGCTGCCGTGCGCGCCGTGGCACGGCTGCCGCGCGCGGTCGCGCTGGTGCTGGCCGGTGCCCTGATGGGAGGGGACATCACCCGCGCCGTCGAGGACGTGCGCGCGAAGGGGATCCTCGTCATCAGCCTGAACATGGCCGGCTCGGTGCCGCGCGCAGCGGATCTGGTGGTGAGTGATCCGATCCAGGCAGGCGTGATGGCGGTGATGGCGGTCGCGAGGACCGCCCGGTTCGACATGGCGCGCCAGCGCGGCCGCAGGTACTGACGACCCGTACCGGCGGGCGAGAGGGTCAGCCGAAGAGGAATCGCAGCGCGCCGGGCAGCCGGCGAGCCCAGTGGCGCTCGTGGTGCGATGCCCCCTCGTCGATCTGGAGCCGCAGCCGCCGTGGTCCGAGGCCTTTCCCGCGGAGCACCTGCGCGAGATCGAGGGCGTCTGCGAGGACGCGGGCGCTCACGTGTGGGTCACGCGTCTCAGCCGTGCCGATCGCGAGGTGCACCCTCGCCGGAAGCCGCGTTGCATCGCGGGTGTCATCGACGAGCCTGCGCCCACCGATGAAGAGTGAGGGGCTCTCGAGCAGCAGCCGGTCGAACGTTCCCGGGTAGCTGAGGGCGGCATGGAGCGCGCTCACCGCGCCATATGACGAGCCGCCGATCCCGACACGCTTCGCTCGCCTGCTCTCTGGGTATCGCCCCGCGAGCCACCCGAGCAGCTCCTCCACGACGAACGCCAGGTACCTGTCGCCCTGCGGCCGGCGGCCGAGCGGATCCGCAGGGTTCGCGTACGGCAGGTAGTCGCGGCCGCGGCCGTCACCCGCGTTGTCGATGGCGACGATCGCGAGTCCCGGGACGAGCGCCGCCGCGGTATCGGCGCCCCACTTCTCGCGCGTGCCGACCGTACGGGGCCGCGTGAAGATGTTCTGCCCGTCATTCAGGAACAACGCTGCCCGCGGCTCGTCCGGCATGAATACCCGCACGAGCCGGACCTCGTGGAGGATGCGGCTCGCAACGCGGTGCGTTCGCAGCGTTGCGCTCACCGTCCACGGCCTGAGCGTCGCGTGACGACCGCCAGCCGGCGCGCCAGCGCCGCTGTGAGCGCTGCGGAATCCAGCTGCCACCGCCAATTGCCCGCAGCGCGTCCCGGGTGATTGACGCGGGCCTCCCCGCCGAGCCCCAGGACGTCCTGCACCGGCGCGATCGCCAGATCGGCTCGGGATGCCCACGCCAGCTCGAGCACCTCCCAACCCGGCTCCCGTCCGGGCAGGCCGCTGCGCTCCCTCGTTCGGTCATCCAGCGAGCGCCACCACGCCGCCGTCGTGTCGTTGTCGTGTGTCCCCGTGTACACGACGGCGCGCCGCGGGTGGTGCTCCACCCGATGCGGGTCGTCCGTCCCGCCAGCGAACCCGAACTGCAGGACACGCATGCCGGGCAGCCCGAGACGCTCACGCAGCCTGTCAACAGCCGGCGTGATGACGCCGAGGTCCTCTGCCACGAGCCGGAGCCGCCCGAGCTCGCGCTCCGCGGCGCGGAACAGGGCGTAGCCCGGACCCCGCAGCCAGCGGCCGCGCCGGGCGGTCTTCGAGCCTGCGGGGATCGCCCATGACGCGACGAAGCCGCGGAAGTGGTCGACGCGCACGAGGTCGGCCAGCCCAAGCTGCCGCCGGAAGCGTTCGATCCACCAGCGATAGCCGCGCGCCCTGAGCGCCGGCCAGTCGTACAGCGGGTTGCCCCAGCGCTGGCCGTCCGCGCTGAAGGCGTCCGGGGGCACACCCGCGACGATGCCGCGCAGGAAAAGCTCGGGATGCTGCCGGTGATCGGCGCCGCCGCGGGAGACGAAGATCGGCAGGTCGCCCAGGAGACGAACGCCTCTTGCGCGGGCATACGCCCGGAGCGCGGACCACTCGCGGTCGAACCGGATCTGATCGTCGAGCGCGCTCTCGCCCGCGTACGACATCCAGTCATCAAGCCAGAAGGCCTGACGCGCCCTGTACGCGTCGCGGTCCCGGCCGGTGACCGGGGCGTCGGGATCCGCGAGGTACCCGCGGTGCCCAGCGAACGCGGACGCGGAGCTGTACGGCGACCCGGTGAAGTCCGGCGGCCCGAGCGGCAGCACCTGCCACCAGGCCTGTCCCGCGGCGCGCAGCCAGTCGATGAAGCGGAACGCCTCGCAGTCGAGCGTCCCGTGCGGGAGAGAGGCGACCGGCAGGAGGATCCCGCTCGAGCGGCGCACGGCCACGGACTGTACCGACGACGGCCGACGCCTCGCGTCGGCGCCGGAAACGGATCGTCGTCGCGTCGGACCAGCACGGCCGTTCCGGACCGCGCCAGTAGACTCGATCGGTGACCAGGGCGGACCGTCCGTACGGCAGCTTCCCGCGCGAGGGCGCGCCTGACGAGGCCCCGGCGATCGTCGCGGTCCGGCGACGCCCGATCCGCGAGCTGCCCGGGATGGCCGGCCGGGCGCTGTTGCTCGGGGCCGCGCTCGTCATGACGCTCCTTGCGCTCCGCACGCTCATCGCACCGGCGCCCCCACTCTCGGCGCAGGACGTCGCGGCCACCGTCGGTCGCGTGATCGCCTCCCTGACGCCGTCCCCGCCTGCGGCCGTCGCCGTGTACGAGCAGGTGCGCCACTCGGTCGTGCAGGTCCGCGCGCGCGTGCCGGGCCGATCCGGCCCGTCCGGCGGGTCGGGCGTCGTGCTGGATACGGGCGGCCGGATCCTGACGAGCCTGCACATCGTGCAGGGTGCCTCGGAGATCACCCTCACGTTCAGCGATGGCACGGAGTCGCCCGCGCGGATCGAGGAGGAGCGGCCCGACAACGACATCGCGCTGCTGCAGGCGACGCGCCCACCCGCCCTCGTCGTCCCGGCGACGCTGGGCGACCCGCGCAGCGTGCGGATCGGCGACGACGCGATCGTTGTCGGCAACCCGATGGGCCTCACACGCTCCCTCTCGACCGGGTCGATCTCGGGGCTCGACCGGGCGTTCCAGGGAGGCGGGCGCAGCGAGGTCCTGGCCGGTCTCATCCAATTCGACGCGGCGGTGAACCCCGGCAACTCCGGCGGTCCGCTGCTCAACAGGAACGGGGACGTGATCGGGATCGTCACGGGCCTCGCGAACCCCGCGGGACGTGATGTGTTCAGCGGGATCGGCTTCGCGGTCCCGATCGACGTCGCCGCGTCAGCCGCTGGGTCCCCACCGTACTAGGTGAACCCTCTCGCCTCGCTGACTGCGTCTGCTCGGCTCGTGGGGCCCTGCGGCTCGGTCGGGCAAAGCCCTCCCTCGCCTGAAAGGGGTACCTGGTGACAATCGCGTCGAGACAGCCGTCGGAGATGGGCAGGCTGCTCTTCGAGATCAAGAAAGTCATCGTCGGGCAGGACTACCTGCTCGAGCGGATGCTCGTGGCCCTGCTGGCGCGGGGGCACCTGCTCGTCGAGGGTGTGCCGGGTCTCGCCAAGACGCTCGCAGTGAAGACCGTCGCCGACGCCATCCAGGGCGAGTTCAAGCGGATCCAATTCACGCCCGATCTCGTGCCCGCCGATCTCGTGGGCACGCGAATCTACGACCAGAAGAGTGGCGAGTTCCGCACCTCGCTCGGCCCGGTGTTCACGAACCTGCTGCTCGCGGACGAGATCAACCGCGCGCCGGCCAAGGTCCAGAGCGCGCTCCTCGAGGTCATGCAGGAGCGTCAGGTGACGATCGGGCGCGAGTCCCATCGCGTGCCCGACCCGTTCCTCGTGATGGCGACGCAGAACCCGATCGAGACGGAGGGCACCTACGCGCTGCCCGAGGCGCAGGTCGATCGCTTCATGATCAAGGTGCTCATCGGGTATCCGAGCGAGATGGACGAGTTCGTCGTCGTCGAGCGAATGACCGCGCCGCGCGAGCCCGTCTCCCCGGTGCTCACGACCGCGCGGCTCGTCGAGCTGCAGCGGGATGTCGATAGGGTGTTCGCCGACCCCGTGCTCATGGAGTACGCGGTCCGTGTGTCCACGGCGACGCGCCGCCCGAAGGACTACGGGCTCGACGAGCTCGCCAAGTACATCACCTACGGCGCGAGCCCCCGGGCGTCCATCAACCTCATCCTCACGGCGCGCGCCCTCGCACTGCTGCGTGGGCGCACCTACGTGCTCGTTGGGGACGTCGTCGACATGGTCCCCGACGTGCTCCGTCATCGGCTCGTTCTCTCGTACGAGGCCCTCTCGGACGGCGTCACCGCCGACCAGATCGTCACGCGCGTCGTCGAGCGGATCCCTCGACCCGCCCAGCCGCTGGAACGGCATGTCCGCGCCGGCGCCTGAGGGGCAGCCTCCGGTGCTTGCTCCCGAGGCCGTCCTCCAGCGCCTCGACTGGACCGTCGTGCGCCGGCTCGACGGTCTGCTGCAGGGCGACTACCGGACGCTCTTCTACGGACACGGCCTCGACCTCGCCGACATCCGGGAGTACCAGCCGGAGGACGACGTGCGGTACATCGATTGGAACGTGACCGCCCGCATGAATGCGCCGTACGTGCGGCAGTACCACGAGGACCGCGAGATCACCGCGCACTTCCTCTGCGACCTCTCGCCCTCACTCGATTTCGGCACGGTGCGCGCCCACAAGCGCGGCGTGCTCGAGGATCTCGTCGGTGTCCTGGCGCGGCTGCTGACACGGCACGGCAACCGCGTCGGAGCGATCCTTTACAACGGCACGGTCGAGCGCGCGATCCCGGCCGGTGGCGGCAGGGCGCAGGTGCTGCGGGTCCTCTCCGAGATCCAGCGGAGCCCGCACCTTTCGCACGCGCCGTACACCGCGCTCTCGGATCTCATCGACGCGGCGGCCCGGACGATCCGCCGGCGCTCGCTCATCTTCGTCGTGTCCGACTTCTTCAGCGCGCCCGGGTGGGAGAGCGCGCTCGGACGGCTCGCGATGCGGAACGAGGTGATCGCGGTCCGTGTCACGGACCCGCGGGAGCGCGAGATCCCCGACATCGGCTGGGTCACCATGACCGACGCCGAGACGGGACAGCAGGTCCAGGTGGACACGCACGATCGTGGGTTCCGCATGCGGTTCGCCGATGTCGTCGCGCGCCACGAGGGGTCGCTGCGCGCGGCGTTCGCGCACGCCGGCGTGGACCTGCTCAGCGTCTCGACCGAGGACAGCCTCGTGCAGGCCCTCCTCCGCTTCGCCGAGGCGCGCCGCCTCCGACGGGCTCGGCACTGAGCGCCGGCTGATGCAGTTCGTCTGGCCCACCGCGCTGTGGGCGCTCCTGCTGGTCCCTGCCCTCGTCGGGCTGTACGTCCTCGCGCAGCGGCGCCGGCGCCGCTACGCGCTGCGCTACGCGAGCCTCACGCTGGTGCGGGACGCGCTCGGCAAGGGCCCCGGCCTGCGGCGGCACATCCCGGCAATGCTCTTCCTGCTCGCGCTCACCGCGATGCTCATCGGCCTCGCCCGCCCGCAGTCGGTCGTGACGCTTCCGACCGAGGAGGGCACCGTCATCCTCGCCATCGACGTCTCCGGAAGCATGCAGGCCGACGACGTGCGGCCGAACCGGATGGAGGCGGCGAAGTCGGCCGCCATGACGTTCGTCGAGAGGCAGAGCGCGAAGGCGCGCATCGGCGTCGTGTCGTTCTCGGACAACGCCGCCATCGTGCAGGCACCGACGGACGACAAGGAAGCTGTGAAGGCCGCGATCTCGCGGCTCCGCCCACAGCGCGGGACCGCCATCGGTCGCGGGATCCTGACATCGCTCGAGGCGATCTTCGAGAACAGCGATCTCGACTTTCCGGTCGCCCCGGCACAACCGGCACCGGGCCAGCGCGCGACCCCCGCTCCCGCCACGCCGCGCGCCACGCCGGTCCCCGAAGGGCACTTCGCGCCGGCGACCATCGTGCTGCTGACCGACGGCGAGAACAACGTGTTCCCACCGCCGCTCACCGTGGTGCAGGAGGCGATCGACCGCGGCATCCGCGTGTACACGATCGGCCTCGGCAGTCCCGAGGGAACCATCCTGCGGATCCAGGGGCGACAGATCCGCACCCGTCTCGACGAGGCGACGCTGAAACAGATCGCTGAGCTCACCAAGGCCGAGTACTACCTCGCATCGAACGAGGCGGAGCTGCAGAAGGTCTACGAGAATCTCACGACGACCCTCGTGCTGCGCACCGAGAAGACGGAGATCACCTTCGCGTTCACCGCGCTCGCGGCGCTGCTCTCCCTGCTGGCGGGAGCGCTCTCGCTGCTCTGGTTCCAGCGGCTCCCCTAGCGCGCCGGACGGCGCACACCGGTAGACTGAAAGGCGCGGCGCGTATCCGCCTATCCGCAAGACCAGTACACGATCCGATGCCCGTTCCGTGCGCGACCGAACAGGTACGCATCTTGCGTTGATCGGAGCGCATCGCGAGGGGGTAGTCCGTGGACCCGTTGCTGTGCTTTTCGCACCTCCGGTGGGATTTCGTCTTCCAGCGCCCTCAGCACCTCATGACGAGGGCGGCGCTCCAGCGGCGTGTCGTCTACGTCGAAGAGCCGGTCGTCGACGGCACGCACGCGCTCGACGCGCGGCAGTCGGACAGAGTGACCATCGTGACGCCGCACGTGCGCGCGAGCTCGACCGCCGACCCGGAGACCCGGTCGCTGCTCGACATCTATCTCGCCAGGCAGCCTCTCGCGCGCCCCGTCCTCTGGTACTACACGCCGGCGGCGGTGCCGCTCACACGCCATCTCGCCGGAGGGGTGACGGTCTACGACTGCATGGACGAGCTGAGCGCGTTCCGTGGCGCGCGCGCCGACATGCGCGATCTCGAGCGCGAGCTGCTCGACCGTGCCGACCTCGTGTTCACCGGCGGGCAGACGCTGTACGAAGCGAAGCGTGGTCTCCACCCGAGCGTGCGCGCGTTCCCGAGCAGCGTCGATACGCCGCACTTCGCACGGGCGCGCGCCGGCCTCGAGGACCCGGGCGACCAGCGAGGCATCCGGCGCCCGCGCGTCGGATTCTTCGGCGTGCTCGACGAGCGCCTGGATCAGGAGCTCCTCGCGGGTCTCGCCGACGCGCGCCCAGCGTGGCAGATCGTCATGGTCGGACCGACCGTCAAGATCGATCCCAGAGAGCTCCCGCGGCGCGACAACATCCACTACCGCGGGCAGCGGGCGTACGCGGACCTCCCGTCCTACATCTCGGGCTGGGACGTCGCCTGGCTGCCATTCGCGCGCAACGAGGCGACACGCTTCATCAGCCCGACGAAGACGCTCGAGTACATGGCAGCTGGGCGACCCGTTGTCTCCACCTCGATCCAGGATGTGGTGCGCCCATACGGAGCGCAGGGGCTGGTCCGGATCGCCGACACGGTGGACGAGACCGTCCAGGCCATGGAGGCTTCGCTCCGCGAGCCCGCCGCAGGCCGCGTCGCACGCTTCGATGCGCTCCTCGCCACGCGCTCCTGGGACGCGACCTGGGACGAGATGACCCGGCTCATCTCCGAGACGGCCGAGGCCGCGGGCGAGGAAGCGGCATGACGTTCGACCACCTCGTCGTTGGTGCGGGCTTCTCCGGCGCCGTGCTGGCCGAGCGTCTCGCGCGCGGTGCCGGGAGGTCGGTGCTCGTCGTGGACCGCCGTCCACACATCGGCGGCAACGCCTACGACGCGTACGACGATCACGGGGTGCTCGTGCACCGGTACGGGCCGCACATCTTCCACACGAACTCCGTCGACGTCCACGAGTACCTCAGCCGCTTCACCGAGTGGCGCCCCTACGAGCACCACGTGCTCGCGCGTGTGGACGGCATGCTGGTCCCGATCCCGATCAATCTCGACACCATCAACCGGCTGTACGGGTTGGACCTGGACGCCGCCGGCATGGAGCGCTTCATGGAGGGAGTCGCCGAGCCTCGCGGCACGATCCGGACGTCCGAGGACGTCGTGGTCAGCCGAATGGGGCGCGAGCTCTACGAGAAGTTCTTCCGCGGCTACACGCGCAAGCAGTGGGGGATGGACCCCTCCGAGCTGGATGCGGCCGTTGCCGCTCGCATCCCGCTCCGTCACGACCGCGACGGCCGGTACTTCACTGATCGCTTCCAGGCGATGCCATTGCACGGGTACACGCGCATGTTCGAGCGTATGCTCGCGCACCCGAACATCAAGGTCATGCTGAACACGGACTGGCGCGAGATCGACGGCGTCATCCCGTACCGTGACCTTGTCTACACGGGCCCGGTGGACGAGTTCTTCGACCACCGCTACGGGCCCCTCCCGTATCGATCGCTCGATTTCCGGTTCGAGACGCATGACGGGGACCGCGTGCAGGCCGCAGCCGTCATCAACTACCCCCAGGAGCATGACTACACACGGGTGACCGAGTTCAAGTGGCTGACCGGGCAGCAACATCACAAGACCACCGTCGTCTACGAGTACCCGAAGGCCGGCGGGGACCCCTACTATCCGGTCCCGCGGCCCCAGAACAACGAGCTGTACAAGCGCTACAAGGCGCTGGCGGACGCGCTGCCGAACGTGCACTTCGTGGGACGCCTCGCGACGTACAAGTACTACAACATGGATCAGTGCGTCGCCCAGGCACTCGCGACGTACGAGCGCCTGATCGGCACGGGTCGCCATTCTCCCGTCACACACGCCCCCCACCTCGCCGCCGAACACAGCCCGCGCGCGGCCATCGTGGGCTCAGCCGAGCAACGCCTGCGCGTCCCGTAGCGCCGCCGCGTAGTCCTCGTTCATCACGCGCCGCAGCGTGCCGTCGGGCTCCGGCGCGATGTCCCAGAGACCGCTGTTGTGCCAGTGCCCGTCCTCCCAATCAGGACGGTCGACGATCGGGTAGAGACAGAGGCCCTCAAGTTCGATGCCCCAGGCGCGCGCCAGGCGCACCTCCGACGCGACCTCCCGCAGCCACCGCGCGCGACCGCTCCCGAAATGGCTCGTTTCCGCGATGAAGATCGGCCGCGCGTAGCGTTCGCGGGCGTCACGCAGGAGCAGATGGAGAGGACGCCACCGCGGATCGCGCGGCTCGTCCTCCCAGCGCAGCCGGGCGCCTGCGCCGCCGGGCCAGTCCCACTGATTGTCGTGGTAGAAATTCAGACCGACCAGGTCCAGGTAGCGGGGGCCGCCGCCGAGCTCCGGCTCGCCACGGCCGGTGATGAGGTCTGCCGTGTCGTACTGCGCCCGGTTGTGCCTGGCGGCGTTCGGCTCGAGGTCGCGACGGTCGCGCGGCGCGAGCACGTGGATGAGCGGCTCGACGATCGCGACGCGTGAATCCGGGAGCACCTCGCGGAACGCGTCGACGGCCGCGATGTGCGCCCGCACGAGGATCCGCTTCAGCTCGTCGCCGCGCCGGCGGGCGCGCGGCCAGATGAACCCGGCGTCCGCCGCGGCCCACGCGAGGAACGAGATCTCGTTCACGGGCGTGATGATCGGCGCGGTCTCGCCTTCGTCGCGGAGCGCCCGGGCGACGGCGTCGCAGAACGAGGCGAATCGAGCGACGAACGATCTGTCGAATACATCGACATCGTCCGGCCAGCCGTAGTGACAGAGCGTCCAGACGAGCTGCACGTCCGCCTTGCGTGCCGAGGCCACCAGGGCCAGGACGGTCGAGAGGTCGAACCGGCCCGGCTCGCGCTCGATGACGGGCCAGCGCACGGCCTCGCGTGCGACCCTGAACCCAAGGTCGGCGATCCGCTGGTGGTCGGGCTCGAGCTGCACGTCGTGCTGGGTGGAGGCGACGAGATCGAGCCGCTGCCCGCGGGTATTCACGTGACACGCCGCCTCGAAGCCCGCGATCCAAAAAGAGCGGAAGAATCGTGTCAGCGGGCGAACAGCTCGAGGAAGTGCGCTTCGGCGACGCACGCGTTCTCGAAATCGCCGAGATGCAGGCTCTCGTTCTCGGAGTGCGCGTTCGACGCGGGATCCTCGACACCGGTGACGAGGAGGGCGGCGTCCGGGAAGACGTCGGAGAAATCGGAGAGGAACGGGATGCTGCCGCCGAGCCCGACGTCGATCGACCTGGTTCCCCACGCAGCGGTCAACGCGGCGTGCATGGCTTCGTACGCGGCGCCGTCCCGCCTGCCGACGAACGCCTCGCCCGTGGTCCCGCGCGTTACCACCACCTCCGTGCCCCACGGCGCGTGACGCTCGAGGTGGCGGAGGAGCGCGGCCTCGGCCTGCGCCGCACGGGTGCCCGGGGGGATGCGCAGGCTCACCTTCGCGCCGGCCTCGGGGACGAGCTGGTTCGAAGCCTCGTGCACGGTCGGCGCGTCGAGGCCGGTGATCGAGAGCGACGGCCGCGACCACATGCGCGACGTGAGCGAGCCATGACCGATCGTGCGAACGGATGGCCGCGCGCCGGTCCACTCCCGGAGCTCCTGCTCCGTCAGGTCGAGCGGGTCCGCATCCTCGCCGGCGATCCCTTCGATCGCGACGTTGCCTTCGTCGTCGTGCAGCGAGGCCAGCAGGCGCGACAGCGCCATGAGCGCGTCGGGGAATACGCCGCCGTACATCCCGCTGTGGACGGCGTGGTCGAGCACTCGCACTGTCACCGTCGTCGTGACGTTGCCGCGGAGCGTCACCGTCAGCGACGGCTGCCCGAGCCGCCAGTTCGTGGAGTCCGCGATCACCACCGCGTCGGCTCGCAGGAGCTCGCGCTCCTGTTCGAGGAACGTGCGCAGGTTCTTCGAGCCCGCCTCCTCCTCGCCTTCGATGAAGAGCACGACCTCGCACGGCGGGCGGCCGTCGTGCGCGAGGACCGCGGCGAGGTGCGCCGCGATGCCGGCCTTGTCGTCGGCGGTCCCGCGGCCGTACAGGCGGCCATCGCGCTCGACCGGCTCGAATGGGTCGGACGCCCACCGTTCGCGCGGACCCGCCGTCTGCACGTCGTGGTGGGCGTAGAGGAGCACCTTTCGCGCGGCGACCGGGCCCGGCAGGTGGCCGAGGACCGCCGGGTGCCCTCCCTCGGCCGCCAGCACACGGCTCGGGATCCCCGCGCCCGCGAGCGCGGCGGCGACGGCGTCCGCGGAGGCGCGCACGGGCGCAGGATCATGACCCGGCTGGCTGATCGAGGGGATGCGCACGAGGCCGGCATGCACCTCGCGCACTCGCGGCATGACCGCCCGCACCTTCGCGCGAAGCTCCTCTGGAGGCACCTCGGAACACGCTAGCCCTTCCGTCGGTCCGGTGTCTGCGGCGAGGACCGGCACCCCCCGGGCTCCAGGCATCCGAGCTCGCGCACAGGGCCTCCCTGCTCCGCGGTGGCGAGCATCCTGCACAAGCTGCTCGTCGTACCCCGGGGAGGTGTCGCATGTTGCGTTTCATCGCGATCGTGGTCGGGATCATCTTCGCTGCGCGGGCGCTCGCCCCGCGCGGGCGAACGACCGAAGCCGAGTGGAGGCCGTTGCCCGCCGGTCGGGCCGGCGAGGACCTGGTGGGGCAGGAGCTGCGCGCCGGACGCTAGGCCGCGGCGCCTTCGCCGAGAGCCTCGACCACCTCGCCCGCGTGGCCGTCCGAACGTACCCCGTACCAGGCGCGCTCGATCCGGCCGTCGGCTCCGACGATGAACGTGGAGCGGATGACGCCCTCGCCGCGTGGCGGCCGGTCACCCCACGCACCGTACGCGTCGTGCGCTGCGCGATCGGGATCGCTCACGAGCGGAAAGCGCAGCCCGTATTTCGTGCGGAACGCCTGGTGCGATCCGGCATCGTCGCGTGAGACACCGATCACCGGCACGCTCGCCTGCTGGAACGCCGCGAGGTTCTCGTTGAACTGGCAGGCCTCCGTCGTGCAGCCAGGCGTATCGTCGCGTGGGTAGAAGTACAGGACGTACCGCGTCCCGCGCAGCGACTCGGACGAGACGCTCTGTCCGGAGTCATCGGTGAGCGAGAAAGGCGGGGCGTCGTCTCCCGGCCGGAGCTGACCCATCCCCCGATGGTAGGTCAGCGCGCCCACGTCGCACGAAGCACGCGCATCGCGTTCCCGCCGGCGATCTTCGCCACGTCCAGGTCCGCATACCCGTGGCGCACGAGCCAGCCGACCGCGTTTCGCATCGCCTCGGTCGGGTTCTCCATCCCGTCGACGTAGGGCACCTCCTCGAACGTCGCGCCCTGCTGGATCGCCCCCAGCGAGAGCGGGCCGGCGAAGGCGTGATGGAGGGCGACATGGTCTCCGAAGAGCGTGTCGGGCCCGAGCCCGACGTGATCCACCCCTACCAGGTCGACGCAGTACGCGACGTGCTCCATGACGGATTCGATCGAATGCCTGGGGTGCGCCCTGGTGAGCGTCGTGTGCGGCGCGGCCTCGATCCCGATGACGCCGCCTTTCGCGGCACAGGCCCTGATGACCTCATCCGGCTTCATCCGCCGCGTGTCCCAGAGCGAGCGGGCACCCGCGTGGGTGACGAGGATCGGCTTGTCGCTCGCTTCGATGACCTCGAGCGACGTGCGGTCGCCACAGTGCGCGACGTCGATGGTCATGCCGAGACGGTCCATCCGGCGCACGGCCGCACGACCGAGGTCGGTGAGACCCGCATCACTCCGCTCCCGGAGGCCGGAGCCGAGCGCGTTCGCCTCGCTGTAGGTGATGCCCATGCAACGCACGCCCAGTCCGTACAGCACATCGATGCGATCGATCTCGTTCTCGATCGGCGTCGCGGCCTCGAGACAGGCGACGAACGCGATGCGTCCCGAGGGCTTCGCCTCGTCCAGATCAGCCAGGCGCTCCGCCCGGTACACGAGGTCCTGATGAGCGATATCCGAGAAGCGCATCCCCAGATCGAAGACGATGTCGTCCCACTTCCAGCCCTTGGAGGAGGTGATGAGCGCTGTCCCGTCCATGAAGTTCTCGAAGAACACGTCGACGTCCGAAGCGGCAAGGCCGGCGTAGCCCGTCCACTCGCGGCCCTGCCTGCGATACTCGAACACCTCGTCCATATCCGCAGGGAAGATCGCGGTGTGGTCGTGCATGGAGACGATCGGGTGCTGCGCGAAGATCTCGTCGACCCGCCGCTGTTCGTCGCGCGTGAGGGCGTACGCCGAGGATGGGACGCGCAGGACGTCGGCGGCGAGCGCGAACCGGCGGTAGTCCGCCCCGCCCTCGAGGTACTCGAAGGACCCGTAGCCCCGGTATGCCTTCTTCATCACGCCCCTCCGACCCGCGTACGATCCTTGGGGTGCCTCGTGCGATCGCCGACGGGATCGAGCTGTACTACGAGTCGCTTGGCGAAGGCACGCCGATCGTCTTCCAGGCGCACGACCATACCCCGTGGCTGTTCTTTCAGGCTCCGGTGTTCTCGCAGCGGTATCGCGTCCTCACGTATGACCGGCGCGGCACCGGACGCTCGGAGAGCCCGCCGGGGGACTGGAGCGCCGCGGACCTCGCGCACGATCTCGCTGCGCTGCTCGACGCCATCGGGATCGAGCGCGCGATCATCGCCGGCGGCTCGCTCGGCGGTGTGGTGACCGCGCAGTTCGGCCTCGACCATCCCGATCGGGCCCACGCGCTCGTGATCGGGCACACCGTCCCGTACCTGAACAGCCATGGCCGGGCCTGGCTCGAGGCCGAGATCCGGACGGCGCTCGAAGGCCGCCCGGCGATCCAGCTCCAGCCGCGCTCTGACGACGGCGAGAGCGAGGGGCCGCCGACGACCGATCCCGCGTTCGCCGCATCGCCGCTCGGGCGCATGGTCGCGAGCACCGGGACCGGGCTCGGCCGCAGTCCCGCGGACATCGCGCGGGCGATCGCGGTCCTGCGCCACTGGGATCAGCGTCCCCGGAAGCCGGAGCTCGCCAGGCTCACCGTGCCGACGCTCGTCATCGTCGGCGAGCGCGAGCCACGGCTCACCCTCGATGGCGCGCGCGAGTGGGCATCCTGGATCCCGGGCGCCGAGTTCGCGGTCCTGCCCGGCGCCCATCACGCCGCGCCGCGCGAGGCCGCACCGGCGTGGAACGCGGCGGTCCTGGCATTCCTCGAGCGGAACGGTCTCTGATGTCCGCACACGGGCCCCCGGGCCGGGCCGAGGATCACCGGACATGTGGGCGTGACATGGCGGGACGGTGTGGCACGATGCCGACGTGACGCGCGGAGCCGGCAGGCAGGCGCGCGATGTCGGAACGGCCTTGCTGTTCCTGCTGCCCTCGCTGCTGCTCTTCACGGCGTTCGTCTTCTTCCCCCTGGGGAAGACGATCTACCTGAGCCTCTTCTTCACCTCGCCGCAGGGCAACCCGCGCGTTTTCGCGGGCCTCGATCAGTACCTCGAGCTCTTCGCCTCGCCGGTGTTCCACGCGGGGCTCGTTGCGACGTTCTGGTTCGTCGCGCTGTCGGTCCCCGCCGGGATCGCGCTCGCGCTGGTGCTGGCGACGCTCGCGAACCGCCGGGTCCGGGGGATCAACGTATTCCGCACGGCCATGGTCAGCACGATCGCGGTCTCCGCCGCCGTCGGCTCGCTCATCTGGCTCATGCTCTTCAATCCGAGCCTTGGGCTGCTGAACTACCTGCTGTCGCTCGTCGGTCTGCGCGGCCTCAACTGGCTCACCGAGCCGAGCGTCGCGATCGTCGCCGTGTCGATCACCACGATCTGGCTCAGCCTCGGCTTCAGCATCATCATCCTGCTCGCCGGACTTCAGGGCGTCCCCGAGGAGCTGTACGAGGCGGCAAAGATCGACGGAGCTTCACCGGCGCTCATGTTCCAGCGCATCACCGTCCCCATGCTCACCCCGTTCCTCTTCTTCCTGCTCGTGGTGAACACGATCCACGTGTTCCAGGCGTTCACGCAGATCCACCTGCTCACGCGCGGGGGTCCTGTCGACGCGACGCGCACGCTCGTATACAGCATCTATCTCGACGCGTTCCACAACTTCCAATTCGGCTACGCGAGTGCGCAGTCACTCGTGCTGTTCGCGATCATCCTCGTGCTCACCGTCATCCAATTCGCGTTCGTCGAGAAGCGCGTGCACTACCAATGAGCGAGGGC
>JACDAF010000265.1 GCA_013695575.1 Chloroflexota bacterium
GTCCAATCGAAGCCGCGCTGTCGCGGCACCCCGTAGACCCAGGCGAGGCTCACGAGCGCCATGACGCAGATGAATGTCCAGGCACCGCGCACGAGCCACCGATCGGCGGTCCGGGTGGACGGTGCCCGCTCGGGATCGGATGTACCACGTAGGGCAGACCCGATGAGCAGCAGCGCGATGCCGATCGAGATGACCACCACGATCGCGCCGAAGCGCGACGGCTCGTAGATGACGATCGAGTTGACGATCCCCGCGAAGTAGAGCACGGCACCGGCCACGGAAACGGCGGCGATGCGGAGCAGGATCGTCACGAGCCGGACCGGACGGCGCTACGCCGCGCGGTCGATGACGCCGCCGCCGATCACCTCGTCGCCGTCGTAGAACACCGCGACCTGTCCGGGCGCCACGAGCGCGGGCTCATCGAGGACGACCTCGGAGGCGCCCGGTCGCACGACGCACGGCGCGGGCGTGCCGCGGTAGCGGAGGGCGGCGGTCGTGCGCACCTCCCCGTCCGGTGCCGGGCCGGTCCAGCGGAGGTCCCGCAGGCCGTAGCTCCTGACGCGCACTTCGTCACGCGTCCCGACGACGGCCTCGTTTCTCCCGCTGTCGAGACTGAGCACGTAGAGCCGCTCGCCCGCGGCGACCCCGACTCCGGAACGCTGGCCGACGGTGAGCGTCCCGAGGCCGCCGTGACGGCCCACCAGGGCGCCATCAGCGCGCCGCACCGCGCCCGGCACGAATGCGTCAGGGGCCCGCTCGCGAACGAACTCTCGGTAATCGCCGCCGATGAAGCAGATGTCCATGCTCTCGGCGCTCTCCGCATTGGGCAGGTGGTACGCGGCCGCGCGTGCCCGCACCTCGGCCTTGTCGCGGAGGTCGCCGATCGGGAGCTCCAGCCGCGCCAGCTCGAACTGCCCGAGGGCGTAGAGCGCGTAGGACTGATCCTTCGAGGCATCGCGAGCGCGCAGCAGTCGGCGCCGACCGTCCCGCTCGATCACCCGCGCGTAGTGGCCGGTCGCAAGACGGTCCGCGCCGAACTTCCCGATCACGTCGCGCAGCAGCGCGTCGAACTTGACGTACTGATTGCACGCGACGCAGGGGTTGGGCGTCTCCGCGCCGGCGTACGCCTGGACGAAGCGATCGACGACCTCGCGACCGAACAGCTCCGAGTAGTCGAGCGCGTAGAACGGGATGCCCAGATGTGCCGCCGCGCGGCGGGCCTGCTCCCCCGCTTCGCTCGTCCCGCAGCAGCGAGGGGCGTCGGAGTCGGCACCGGTCGGCACAAGGCGCATCCACACTCCGACGACCTGCTCGCCGCGGTCGGCGAGCAGCGCCGCGGCCAGCGAGCTATCCACGCCGCCGCTCATCGCGACGAAGACTCGGCTCATCTCATCCCCGTTCCCGGCGCCGACTTCGTCTGCGCCGGCTCCCGTGGGCCCTGCGGCTCGGTCGGGTGCGGGGGCAGGGGCCCTCCCGGGCCGAAGGCCCCTCCCTCGCCTGTGCGCACGCGGACGTCCAGGAGAGCCGCTCGCAAGGCACCCACGGCCATGAGCGCGCAGGGCTCCTTTCGTGAAGGGAGACCGCCGAGCGCGTGCAGCACGTCGAACGGCGCCAGCGCGGCGGCATCCTCGACGCTGCGGCCGGTCGCGAGCTCGGTCAGGGCAGACGCGGACGCGATCGCGGCGGTGCAGCCGAACGTCCGGAACCGCGCCTCTGCGACCCGCCCATCGTCGACGCGGATCGTGATGGTGGTCCGGTCGCCGCACGACGGGTTGGCGTCGGAGCCCTTCCCGTCCGGCGGATCCACGGCGCCGACGTTCCGCGGCGACGTGAAGTGGTCGATCGCCGCCGCGGTGTATTCGTTCACCGTAAGGCCGGCTCGGCCGAGATCGAACGCAGCCGCGCGACGATCGGCGGGAGCGCCTCGAGGAGCGCCTCGACATCGGCCTCAGTGGTGTCACGGCCGACGGTGAGCCGGAGCGACCCCTGCGCGACCTCGCGCTCGATGCCGAGGGCCAGGATCACATGGGAAGGCTCGGTGTTGCCGGACGTGCAGGCGGAGCCGCTCGAGACCGCGAAGCCTTCGAGGTCGAGGGCGACGACCAGCGCCTCACCCTGAGTCCCGGGAAAGCAGAACGACGCGTTGTTCGGGAGCCGCTGGGTGGGGTGCCCGGTGAGCAGCGCGTCCGGCACGCGAGCGACGATGCCCTCGAACAGCCGGTCGCGCAGTCGCGTCTGCCGCTCGGCCTCGCTGGCACGGCGCTCGGCAGCCACCCGCATCGCGACGCCGAGACCGACGATCCCCGCGACGTTCTCGGTCCCGGTCCGGCGTCCGCGCTCCTGGCCCCCTCCGGTCTGCAGCGTGACGAGCCGCGTGCCGCGCCGGACATAGAGCGCGCCGACGCCTTTGGGACCGTAGAACTTGTGCGCGTTCAGAGAGACGAGATCGACCGGGATCGTGGCGACGTCGAAAGGGACCGCGCCCACCGTCTGCACGGCATCGCTGTGGAACGTGACGCCTCTCGCACGGCACGCGGCACCGATCTCCGCGATCGGCTGCAGCGTCCCGACCTCGTTGTTGCCGTGCATGACGGATACGAGCACCGTCCGCAGGTCGAGCGCGGCCGTCACCTGCGAGACGCTCACTCTTCCTTGCCGGTCCACCGGGAGGACCACGAGGCGCGCGTGCAGACGCTCGGCGAGATCCTGCGCCGTGTCCAGGACCGCGTGGTGCTCGACAGCCGTGGTCACGATTCCATCGGCGTCGCCCTTGCGAGCGGCGAACGTCCCGCGGAGCGCGAGATTGTCGGCTTCCGTTCCCCCGCTCGTGAAGACGATCTCGGATCCGGAGGCACCGAGAGCTGCTGCGACCTCCTCTCGTGCCTGGTCGACCAGTACGCGCGCGGCGCGCCCTTCGGCGTACGCGCTCGAGGGATTCCCGTGCGCCTCCCGGAGCACCCGCGCCATCGCCTCGGCGACCTCTGGTGCGACCGGGGTCGTTGCCGCATGGTCGAGGTAGACGCGCGTGGCCGCGTTCACAGCGAAAGTCTAGGCCGGGCGTTGTCCCTTCGGGCCGACCACCCGGAGCCCGAGCTCATCGAGCAGCGCCGCGTCGAGTGGCGCCGGCGTGTCGAGCAGTGGGTCCACTCCGGTCTGCGTCTTTGGGAACGCGATGACCTCGCGGATGTTCTCGGTGCCCGCGAGCGTCATGACGGTACGGTCCAGGCCGGTCGCGATGCCGCCGTGCGGCGGGGCGCCGTACTCGAGCGCGTCGAGCAGCGCCCCGAAGCGCACCGCGGCCTCCTGCTTGGACGTCCCCATCATCTCGAAGATCCGCTCCTGCACCGCGCGCTGGTGGATGCGCACGCTGCCGCCGCCGAGCTCCCGGCCGTCGACGACGAGGTCGTATTGCTTGCTGCGGGCCTTCTCCGGCTCGGTATCAAGGAGCGTGAGGTCTTGCTCGGTGAGCGGGCCGCAGAACGGGTTGTGCGAGAACGTCCAGCCGCCCTCGGGCGTGCGCTTCACCAGCGGGAACTCGACGATCCAGAGCGCGTGGTGCGTCGAGTCGTCCACAAGCCGCAACGCCTCCCCGAGCCGGCTGCGCAGCGCCCCGAGCGCCTCGCTCGCGACGTCGTACCCATCCGCCACGGCGACCAGGAGGTCGCCGTCCCTCGCTCCCGACGCGGCACGAAGTCCGGCGAGCTC
>JACDAF010000286.1 GCA_013695575.1 Chloroflexota bacterium
GCTCACCTCCGGCACGAGCGTCGCGCGGATCGGGAACCGGAGGAACGCGGCGGTCGCAGTCCCGCTGACGCGGATACCCTCCGGCCGGATGGTGACGGAGGGATCAACGAAGGGCGCGCCCGAACTCGAGACCTGTGCCCGGACGCTTTCGGTGAGCACGGTGTCGGTGATGACGACCGACGCCGTCCGCCCGCTGTTCGCGGCCGCCCATGAGCGCGCCGCGCCAAGTCGCTCATCGAGCGAGCCGACCGCGAATGATGTCCCACGAACGTCCCCGGCGCAGGGCGCCGGGACATTGCGGTCGGCCGTCGGCTGCGCGCTCACGCTCGGTGAGCTCGCTGCGCTCGTTGCCGTGCCAATGGTCGGGATGGGCGTGGGAGTCGGCCGCGGCGCGGCAGGGCGCGCGAGGAACGCCACGAGGACGAGCGCGCTGAAGAGTGCGACGCCGCCGGCGACGCCGAGCAGGCGCTGGCCGACCTCGTCCGGTCCTTAGGCGGACGCGGGAACGACCGCGCCCTGCGCCGCCCGAATGAATGTGCGCGCACCGGCTCGCAGGTCGTCCTCCGGGACGTTGAGCGCCGGAATGAACCGGACGACCTGATCGTGTGCTCCGCAGGTGATGAGCAGCACATCGGCCGCCAGCGCCCCGGCGATCGCGGCCTTGGCCGAGGCCGCCTCGTCGAATTCGACCCCGACCATCGCTCCGTAGGCCCGCACTTCCCGCACGCGCGACTCGCGGCGCAGCGGCGCGAGCTCCTCGACGATGACGCGGCCGAGGTGGTTGGCGCGGTCGACGAGTCCCTCGTCGCGGATCACGTCCAGCGTGGCGAGGCCGGACGCGCACGAGACGGGGTTGCCCCCGAAGGTCGAGCCGTGGGTGCTGGTCTGCCACTTCGCGTGGAGCTCCCGCGGCGCGACGATCGCACCGAGCGGCAGCCCACCGCCGAGCGCTTTCGCCAGGAGCAGGATGTCGGGCCGCACGCCTACCTTCTCCGCCGCGGTCCACGTTCCGGTCCGGCCCAGCCCCGTCTGCACCTCGTCAAAGATGAGGAGCGCGCCGATGCGGTCCGCTAGCGCACGCAGCTCGCGCAGGAAGGAGGCCGGCGCGGCGACGTAGCCGCCCTCCCCAAGCACAGGCTCGATCAGGAAAGCGGCGACGTGCTCCGGCGGGATCTCGTGGTCGAGCATCGCGTCGATCTCGGCGAGCGTGTGCTCGCCGCAGACCTCGGCATCGTGCTCGGGCCCGATGCGGCAGGCGAGTGGGTAGGGGAACGGCGCAGTGTGGACCTCGGGAAGCAGCGCCCCGTAGCCGCGCCGGTATGCCGACTTCGAGGTCGTGAGCGTCGCGGCGCCCGTGGTGCGTCCGTGGAAGCCGCCGCGGAACACGATGATCCCCGCCCGGCCGGTGGCCTGGCGGGCGAGCTTCACGGCGCCCTCGACGGCCTCGGCCCCCGAGTTGCCGAGGAAGACGGTGTCGAGCCCGGATGGCGCGATCTCGACGAGCCGCTCGGCAAGCGCGATGTTCGGCTCGTAGAGCGCGACGCCAGCGCAGATGTGCGACAGCTTCGCGACCTGGTCCCGCACCGCCGCCACAACGCGCGGGTGCGCATGGCCGACTGGCGTCACGGCGATGCCACATGTGAGGTCCAGGACCCTGCGTCCGCCCTGTATGTGGAGCCAGCTCCCCTCCCCCCGCTCGATGGGCAGCCAGGTGTAGTGACCGAGAACGGGAGAGAGCACGGCGCGGGCGCGGGTCTCGAGCTCGGTGCTGTCCGCCACAAGGCGGATTGTCGCACGGGGCGTCTCGAGTCGTCCGACCTTGCGCCGCGTCCGGAGCCGCGCCGCGGCCAACGCGATGCTGCGGTCAGCCGACCGGTGGCTCCGCTTCCTCGAGCAGCATCACCGGAATGTCATCGCGTACGGGATACCGGCGGCCGCACCCGGTGCAGACGAGCCGATCCCCCTCCTCGCGTACGGGCGACTTGTCGTCGGGACAGGCAAGGATCTCGAGCAGCTCCTTGTCCACGGGCATCGATCACCTCCAGGTCTGGCGAGAGCGTACGGGGTCACGGACGGTCGTCACAGGCATGTCGTCACGCTCCTGCGCAACGGCGAGCGCCGCGAACGGCCCGACGAAGGTGAAGTAGCTTTGGAGCGCGCGCCACGCCAGGTAGAGAGGAATGAGCGCGAGCGCGGCGAGTCCCGCGGCGGCGGGACGCCGACGCAGCGAGAGCGCGACGGCAGCGACGAGCGCGGCGAGCGCCAGCACGGCATAGGTACCGCGGCCAAGGAGCGGCAGGACGCCGTCCGTGCCGAGCTGGGCCAGGCCGACGCCGTAGGGCTCGAGCGGCAGCAGGATCGGCGCGAGGACCCCGGTGATGTGGGCCATCGGCGCGACCGCCAGGAACGGCAGCGCCGGGAGGACGAACGCGGCAGCCGCCAGCGCCGCATAGCGGAGCGCGTCGCTCGTCCCTCGATATTGTGCGACCGCGGCGATCGCGAACGGCACGGCGAACCACGCGGGCTGCCGGCTCGCGCACGCGAGACCGAGCAGCAGCGCGGAGAGCCAGAGCGCGCGCGTCGCCAGGCGGTGCCGGGCTCGCTCCAGGGCGAGCAGCGCCGCGCCGAGCAGGATGGCCCACGTCGGGTCGACGCCCGCGAGGACGTGCTGACGCGCGATGACCACGTTGCCGATCATCGCTGCGAGCACGAGAGGCCGCCACGCGAGGGCGACAGCGGTGCTCGCGGCGAGGCCTGCCACGAGGACCTCTGCAAGGTAGAGCGCGCGCACATCGGCCAGGCCCATGGCCACGAACGGCGCCGGGAGGAGGACCGCGAGGGCGGGGTAATTGAACGTCCGCAGCGGCGTGCCGTCTTCGAGGTGCGTCGCCAGGGTGCGGTCGAGTCCGAAGCGGTCGAGCGATTCGTACGTATCCACGGATCGATAGGGATCGGCGCCGGACACCAGCAGCTCGGCGGCGCGGTGGACGTTGGCGACCGCGTCGGTCTGGTACGGCGCGCCCGCGACGAGCGCGACGCCGATCAGCGCGTACGCCGCGAGTGCGGCGCCGAGGGCGACGGGATGGCCGGTGAGGCGCGGCGCACGGACCGCCGCGACGAGCAGCCCGATAGATGTCGCGACGGCCGCGATGTCGTCGGGAGCGACGCCGCGCGAGGCCACCACCAGATGCCGATCGACGAGCGACGCCAGGAGCGCCAGGGCCAGCGCGATGGGGCCGAGCCGGACGCGCCACGCCGCGGCGTCGTGCCGAGACCGGGCGAGCACCGCCCACAGGACGCACGCCACATACACCGCTGACGCGAGCGGGAGAACGGGACCGGGCGGCGCGAAGGCTGCGCTCAGGATCGTCGCCGCGGTCAGCGCAGCCGTACCGGCGAGCAGTAGGGCCATCCGGCGCCCGGCGGTCATCGCCGCGCCCTCGTGATCGCGAACGCCGCCACTGCGATGGCGAGCGTCGTCACGGCTACCCCCGCCACGATACGAACCATCGAGCCGGCGTCGCGGCCGAACGCGACGAGCAGGACGACCTCCGCGACGAGCGCAACGGCAAGGACGATCCCGATGCGCATGTGGCCGCGGCCGATGAAGTAGGCGTTCCAGATGCTGAGCAGCGCGTTCGCGAGCGCGGCGAGACCGTACAACGGCACGAGTGCCGGTGTCGCCGGGTACTGCCCGCCGACCACGATCCCGGTGAAGAACGCGGGCGCGATCGCGTACCCCGCTGCGACGGCACCGCTCGTCGCCACCACGAATGCGAGAGCGAGGTACAGCGCCCGGTCGGTATCCTCGCCACGCTCGTGCGCGCGAGCGGTGCGCTCGAGCAGGATGAAACCGACCGCGACCGGTGCGAAGAGCACGATCTTGCCGAGCGTGATCGCCCCGGCATAGGCACCCGCATCGGATGCGCTGAGCAGCACGCGCGCGAGCACGGCATCCACGTTGGTAAGCCCCGCGTACGCGAGGATGACGACGCCGGCGAGCAGGAAGAAGCGCGTCTCTCCTGCGCCGATTTCCGCGGCGCGCTCGACCACGGGCGCGCGAAGCAGCCGGCGAAGTGGCACGAACGCGAGGAGCGACGACGCGACCAGCGCGAGCGTGGCGCCGGCGAACGCGCCGTCCACGCCCAACCCGAGCAGGACGAGCAGCGCGCCGAGCCCGAGGCGGGTCCCCGCCTGCGCGATGAGGCATGCCCCGAGCCAGACGAACCGCCCAAGTCCCTGCAGGAGACCGAAGCCGAACGTCGTCGCGATCGAGAGGAAGAGCGTGACCCCGAGCATTGCGGCGGAGAACGTCGTGAGATCGAGCGCGGGCGCGACGAGAGGCGCGCTCACGGCGATGGCCACGGCCGGCGGCGCTGCGCCGATCGCCATCCGCCGCAGCCAGCCCCGGGCGAAGACATGGAGCGCGTCGTCGTCGCCACGCGCGCGGTATTGAGCGGCAAGCTTCGCGGTGGCCGCCTGCACGACCTGGGTGCCGATCGATTCCACCAGCAGGATGCCGAACAGCTGCGTGAGGATCGCGAACTCCGCGGGGCGGAGCAGGCGAGGCATGACGAACTGGTAGCCGAAGGCGAGCACGTTCGCGATCCCGACCATGAGGTAGAGGACGAGCGCCGCGCGCGGGACCGGGATGCGGCCCACGGCCATCAGCGGACGCGGGCTACGCGGGCCCGGAGCGGCGACGTCCGGGCCGGAGCGGCACTGCCAGTCCGCACCACCTGCATCCGCAAGGACAACTGCTGGTGATCCGGTCCGGGTCCCTCGTTTTCCCGAGCGCCTCGGGCAGCTTCGCGAGTCAGTGCGGGTGGGCGGGAGCGGGTGCGACGGCCACGAAGTTCCGCATGAGCTCGTCGAACTCCGGCGACTCGTACTCCTCGATCCGCCCGTGGTCCGCGAGGTCGGAGATGCGCGGGTCGATCGGGATGCGCGCGAGGAGTGACGCGTTCGCCGCGATGACGAGCTTGAGGCCCTGCGACGGGCCGAACACCTCGAGCCGCTCGCCAGACGGGGTCGTCACGTACGCCATGTTCTCGACGACGCCGAGGATGTCGCCGCCGAGCTGCTTCACCAGGCGCACGGCCTTGGTCACGACCATGGTCGCGAGCGCCTGCGGTGTGGTCACGAGGATCACGCCCGCGATCGGCAGGGCCTGCATCACCGTGAGCGGTGCGTCGCTGGTTCCGGGCGGAAGATCGACGATGAGGTAGTCGAGCTCTCCCCAGTGCACATCGGTGTAGAACTGCCGGATCGCGCCGGAGACCATCGGCCCGCGCCAGATGACCGCCTCGTCCTCACCGGGAAGCAGCAGGTTCATCGACATGATCGGGATCCCACCGCGGGAGCGCGGTGGCTCGAGCGTCTGGGTGCCGGGCACGACGGCGGGCTTCTCGCGCACGCCGAACATCCGCGGGATGGACGGAC
>JACDAF010000317.1 GCA_013695575.1 Chloroflexota bacterium
TTCCGGACGGCCTCCATCGCGCTCGAAGGACCGTCTCCGTCGTGGGAGTCGTCCTCGGCCCTGCCCGCGAACGCTCGTGACTGGCTGCGCCACGCTGTGGTCGAACGACGCAACCTCCTGATCAGCGGCACGACCGGCTCCGGTAAGAGCACGTTCCTGCGTTCGCTTTCCGCCCTGATCCCTCCCGAGGAGCGCCTCATCGTCATTGAGGACACGAACGAGCTCACCCTGCCGCACCCGCATGTGGTGCATCTCGAGTGCGTGCCCGGCCGTGACGGGACGGGCGTTCGCGTCGCGGACCTCGTCGGCAACGCGCTGCGGATGCGGCCCGACCGCATCATCGTCGGCGAGGTCCGATCGCCGCGCGAGGCCTCGGCGCTCCTCGAAGCGCTCAGCACTGGACACGACGGCGCGATCACCACGCTGCACGCGGGTTCTGCGTCCGATGCGCTCGCGCGCCTCGAATTGCTCCTCGCGCGCGCCGGTGAGCTGTCCGCTGGCGCTGTGGAACGCCACATCCGCCGCGCTGTCGATGGGATCGTGCACGTGGTGCGCCGTAGCGACGGGGCCCGCGCCGTCGTCGAGATCGCGGCCGTCGACGCGGATGGTCCCGCCACCGTCTGGGCGCAGAGGTGATCGTCGCTGGCGCGTTCGCCTGCGCGGCCGCGGTCTGGCTTGCGGCCGCCGCCGCGCTCGCCCCGGAGCTCCCGCGCCCGCGATGGACCCATCCCGAGCTGGATCGGCTGCGCGACGCTGAGTGGCGCTGGTCGGGCTGGCGATGGGAGGCGCTCCGGTCCGTCGTCGCGGGCGCCGTCGGCGCCGCAGCGTGGCTGCAAGGCTGGGATCCGGGCGTCCCGCTCGCGATCGGCCTCGTCGCGCCCAGCCTCGTGCTGCACCTGCGCTCCGGGTGGCGGCGCGAGCAGCGCCGGCGCGCCGCCCTCGCCCACTTCCGGGCAATCGGAGCCGCGCTCGCGAGCGGCGCCAGCCTCGTCGAGGCGATCCGCCGTGCCGTCGCGAGCGAGCCTGACGCGATCGCCGTGCGGCCGTTCGCGCGCGCGCTCCATGCGTTCTCGGTCGGCGCGTCCCTGTCTGATGGACTCCGCGATGCCGTCGCCGGAGCGCATTCACGGACGCGACCCGCCCTGCTCACCCTTGCGCTCGGCGTGGAGGAGCGACTCCCCATCGCTCGGCTCGCCACACTCGTCGAATCCGTCGTCGAGCGTCTCAGCTTCGACGAGCAGGTCGAGGCGGAGGTACGTGCGCGCACCAGCGGCGCGCGACTGCAGATCTGGCTGATGGCGGCGATCGTTCCGCTGCTCGGCGTGTACCTAGTCGCGACGGTCCCGATCGTCGCCGACGTGCTGACGTCGGAGCTTGGGCGACGCCTGCTGATCCCCGCCGCCGCCTCGCTCGAGCTGGCAGGGGTCGTGCTCGCGCGCCGCGCGGTCCGCGACGTCACAGCGTGATCGAGCTCGGCAGCTTGTGCGCGGCGCTGGCGGTCGGCCTGGCATTCGCCTGGCTGGCAAGCGGATCGCGCCTGGCGGCCAATCTCGCGGCCGTCGCTCGCGCCAGCGGCGACGCGCCCGATCGCCCATCGGGCATCGCCGCGGTCGGGGTCACGCTCGGGGGAGCGAGGCGGATCGCCCTCCGCGCGGCCGCAGCGTGCGGCGTCGCCGTGCCGTTGATCCTCTCCGGGGTCCCGCTCCTCGCGCCGGTCGCGGGCTACGCGGTATTCGTGGTGCCGGGGCTCGTCGCCGACCGACGTGCGGCGCGCGCGTTGCGCGACGCCGAGCGCGCGCTCGTCGTCGCCGTCGAGTGGATCGATGCGCTCGTCGCCGCCGGCCGACCCGCGGAGCTGGCCTTCCAGGCCGTGGCGCGCGAAGGCGCCGGAGCGACGCTGCTCGACACGGCGCTCCGCAACGCCAGCGCCGCGGCGCTGCTCGGCGCGCCGATGTTCCGCGTCCTGGCGCTCGAGGCCCGCGCCGGCGGTTTGCCGGCGCTCGCCGCACTCGGCGACGAGCTCGAGCGCTCGCGGGATCTCGGACGCGGCTCGCGAGTGGTCCTGCGAGAGACACGCGACGAGCTGCGGCGCGGCGAGCGCGCGCGTGCGATCGATGCGGCCTCGCGCGTCGACGCAAAGCTCATGCTCGTGCTCGTCCTGTGCTACCTGCCGGCCCTGATGCTTCTCGTGGTCGTGCCGCTCTTCGTCGGCCTGCTCTCCGGCATCCTCGAGTAGAGGCACGGGTCCGCAGCAGCAGACCACAGGAGCGCCAGCTCCGAGGACTACACTGGCCGGGAGACCAGCGCACGGGTGCGCTAAGGGAAGTGACCGATGCCCTTTAACCTCGGCGGCGGCGAGCTCGTCTTTGTTCTCGTCATCGTGCTCATCGTCTTCGGCGCCGGGAAGCTGCCGGACGTTCTCGGTCAGCTCGGGCGCGGCGTCAAGACGTTCCGTGACGAGTCCAGCAATGACGAAAAGAGCGCCAGCACCAGCGTCACAACGCCGACGGACCAGCCGAAGCACTGACCCGCGCGACGGTCGCATTCGTCGGCCGCCATAACAGCGGCAAGACGACCTTCTTGCAGGCGGTGCTGCCGCACCTCGTCCGACGCGGGCTGCGCGTCGGCTACCTGAAGCACGCGCATGTCGGGTTCGAGGTAGACCAGCCTGGAAAGGACAGCTACCGCATGCGCCGCACGGGGGTCCTGCAGACGATCATCGTTGGCGGCGGTCAGGTCGCGCTCATCGACGACGCGGACGCGGAACCCGGGCTGGAGGAGACGATCTCCCGGTATGTCCGCGCCGACCTCGACGTCCTCGTGGTGGAAGGCTTCAAGCGCTCGCCGTTGCGAAAGATCGAGATCGCGCGCGCCGCGCTCTCGCGTGAGCTGCTCTGTGCGGCCGATGCTGACCTGGTCGCAGTCGTGAGCGACTTCGATCCGCCCGCCGGCATCCGCCACTACGCGCTGGGCGACGCCCCCGGTGTCGCGGAGCTCATCGCGTCATTCGTCGCGTGATGCCTCCAGGATTCCAGTCACGGCTCGGTACGCGAGAGCTGCGGCTCCTGCCTACCGCTCTCGCTCGACTGTGATCTCGGCCGCGGTCATGGCCGGCGGCAAGAGCCGGCGGATGGGTCAGGACAAAGCGTGGATCGACCTCCAGGGAAGACCGCTCATCGCCCGTGTCGTCGACGTGCTGCGCGAGGTCGCTGACGAGGTGTTCATCGTCGCGAATGACGAGCGCTACGCGGACCTCGGCCTGCGCGTCGTTCCCGACCGCTTCCCGGGAGGCGGCGCGCTTGGTGGGATCGCCACTGGCGTCAGTGCCGCCACGCACGAGCGCGTGCTCGTCGTGGCGTGCGACATGCCCTTCCTGCGCGGCGACGTGTGGCGCCTGCTCATCGCGAATGCGGTCGGCGCCGACGCCGTGGTGCCGAAGATCGGCGGCGAGTACGAGACGCTCCACGCGCTGTACACAAAGGCCTGCCTTCCTGCCATGGAGCGAGCGCTCGGCTCCGGGCGCATGCGCGTCATCTCGTTCTTCGGCGACGTGCGGCTGCGGGAGGTCGGGGAAGCGGACTTGCGCGCGATCGACCCCGAGCTCCGCGCCTTCACGAACGTGAACACCCCGGAGGAGCTGGCGGCTCTCGCCCGCCCCTAGCCCTGGCGCGCCGTGAGGCCGCGGTGGCGTTCCACGTCGCAGTGCGGTCGCGCGCGCCAGTCGTCGGGCGATTCGTCGCGGCAGTCGTACGTACGGCAATGCTCCGGGCGTACCGAGTAGGCGCCGCACCGGAGCTTCCCCTTGTCGAAGGCGTCGCACTCGATCATCGGCTGACGGCCATCGGCGTGATTCGCCCAGCCGACGACGCGCACGTCGATGCCGGCGGGCCGATAGATCGCGCGGATGTCCTTCAGCGTGAAGAAGCTGTCCTCATCCTCCATGAACTGGCGCCGGCAACATGGCGCCTCGCAGCCGCGGCAGTCGGGGTAGCGCTCCTGTACGGCCATACTCGCCGACGATGGTAGGTGGTCAGGACGCCGCTCCTCGTCGCCCTGACGCTTCTGCCGCTTCGCCTGACGGCCCCGCCGGGGGGACCTTTGGGGAGCTCGTGCGTGCGTTCGTCGACGATCGCTTCGCGCTCGACCCGGTCGCCGCGACGATCGCGGGGGTCCACGACTACGACGCGCGCCTCGGTGACCTGACCGCCGAGGGCTTCGCCGCGCGTGAGGCGTTCGTCGAGACATGGCTGCACCGCTTCGAAGCTGCGAGTGCTGAGTCGCTGCCGCCGGGAGCGCGCACCGACCGCGACCTGCTCGTCGCGGATCTGCGCGGTGAGCGTGCGCTCGCGCCGTTCGAGCGGTGGCGCCGGCAGCCGGGTCTGTACTCCGACGCGATCACGCGCGGCGCGTACTACGCGCTCATCCGCGACGAGGCTCTGCCGGACGAGCGCTTCGCAGCGCTTGCGGAGCGCCTCGAGCAAGCTCCCGAGGTGCTCGACGCGGCGCGGGCCAACCTGGACCCGGACCGCGTTCCCCCGGTCTGGGTCGTCGTGGCCGGCGAGACTGCGACCGCCGGCGCGACGTTCGTCCGCGCGGTGCTGCCGAGCGTGGTGCCAGACGGCCCGCAGAAGGCGGCGCTCGCGGGCGCCGGGAAGCGCGCAGGCGACGCGCTCGACGCCTACGCCTCGTGGCTGCGCGACGATCTCATGCGCCGGGCACGCGGTAGCTTCGCTGTCGGCGCCGACGCGTTCGAGGCGCTCCTCCGCGAAAAGGAGCTGCTGCCGTACGACATCACGACGCTCCGCCAGCTCGGCCAGGAGCTGTACCGGGACACCGAGTCGCGGCTCGCGGCAGCCGCGCGGGCGCTCGGAGATGGGGACTGGCGCGCGACCGTCGCGCGGCTACGCCAGGATCATCCGTCCGAGGACGAGCTCGTCCCGACCTACCGGATGGAGATGGAGCGCTCGCGCGAGGCCACAGCGACTGCGCAGCTCGCGACGTTCGCAGACGGGGAGTCGCTCGAGGTCGAGGCGATGCCTGACTTCTCGCGCTCCACGTACCCGTACGCAGCCTACGTCGGGCCGGGCCCGTTCGAGCGCTCGCGGCATGGCCGCTTCTGGGTCACCCTGCCGCTGGCGTCGGAGCCCAGGGCGGTCCGCACGGAACGGCTCGAGGGACACCCGCGCAAGGGGATCGCCATCATCGCGTGCCACGAGGGCTACCCCGGCCACCACCTGCAGCTCGGGATCGCCGCGGACCGCGGGAGCCTCGCGCGAAAGACCGTGCGCTCGAGCGTCTTCATCGAAGGATGGGGCCTCTACGTCGAGGAGCTGATGACCGAGCTCGGCTACCTGTCCGATCCCGAGACCGGGCTGCTGCGGTTGAAGGACCTGCTCTGGCGCGCGGCGCGCGTCATCGTGGACGTCGGGCTCGCCACAGGCGAGATGAGCTTCGAGCAGGCCGTCAAGTTCATGATCGAGGGGCCGAAGCTCGAGCGGCCGAACGCGGTGGGCGAGGTACGCCGCTACACGCTGAACCCGCTTCAACCGTCGTCGTACGTGCTCGGGCGCTCCTCGATCCTCGATCTGCGTGAACGTGCCAAGCGAGCGGGCTGGGGCATGCGCGAGTTCCACGACCGGCTGCTCGCTGGAGGGTCCCTCCCTCCCGTGCTCGCCGCTCGAGAGGTCGGCCTCGGTTAGGCTGCCGCGTCACGCCCTGTGGAGTAGGCTTCTCAGCGAGCCGTCTGTAGCGCACGCTACAAAACGGGGGCGGCTGGAGGGTCGGATGCGGCGCATTGCGGCATTCCTGAGCACGTTCGTCATCCTTGCAGTCGCCTGCGGGCCGACCGTGCCGACGGGCCCGGTCACGAAAGAAGAGGCTCCGGTCCCGGGAGGCCGGATCGTCGAGTCGTCCATCTCGGACGTGAAGACCTTCCAGCCGGTCATCTCGACCGACACCGCGTCATTGACCGCCTGGGGCTACGTCTACAGCAGCCTGTTGCGGTCGAACCCCGACACCGGCGACCTCGAGCCGGGCCTCGCGGAGAAGTTCGCGCTCTCCTCGGACGGCCTGACAGTCACCTACACCCTGCGGGACGGTCTCAAGTGGAGCGACGGACAGCCCTTCACCGCGGAGGACTTCAAGTACACCGCCGAGGCCGTCGGCCGCAGCAAGAAGACCGTCCGAAAGAGCACGCTGCAGGACATCGTCGGCTGGAAGGACTACGTCGATGGCAAGGCCGACCAGGTGACCGGCATCCAGTCCAAGGATGGCGGCAAGACCATCGAGATCACCCTCACCAAGCCGTTCTGCCCCGCGCTGCGCAATCTCTCGGGTGCGGGAGCCGGCGGCATCCTGCCGAAGCATCACTTCATGAAGGTGTGGGACAACAAGTCGACGGACGTCGCCAAGAACATCGACGAGAACGCGCTGAACATGGCGCCGCCCGCTTCGACCGGGCCGTTCATCTTCCAGGAGTTCAAGCCCGGCATTCAGACGACCTACACCGCGAACCCGAACTACTACCGCGGCAAGCCGCTCATCGACGAGTGGGTCCTGAAGGTGTATGGCGACACGGCGGCGGTGAAGGCCGCCCTCCTGACGGGCGAGGTGCACTTCGCCGGCTCGGCGCCGATCGACGTCGAGGAGCTCCAGAATGCCGGGAAGGAGACGCTGAACTTCCACCGGCAGAAGGGCGTCAGCTCGTACAACTTCATCGGCTGGAACGGCAAGGCGGCCAAGGCTCCCTGGCTGGCGAGCAAGGACGTCCGGCAGGCCCTCGCGTATGGCCTCAACGCGAAGACGATCGTCGACAAGATCGTGCTGGGCTACGGGCATCAGGTCTTCGCGCACACCCCGCAAGCCTCCTGGGCCTACAGCGAAGAGGGGCTGAACAAGTACCCCTATGACACGGCCAAGGCGAAGCAGCTCCTCGAGAAGGCCGGCGCAAAGATGGGCGCCGACGGGGTGTACCGCTGGACCGACGGCACGCCGATGCAGATGCGCATCGAGACGAACCAGGGCAACAAGACCCGCGAGACGATCCTCGAGGTCGCCCAGGACCAGTACAAGCAGATCGGCATCAAGATCGATCCACTCCTGGAGGCGTTCCCGGCCCTCCTCGACCGGATCGATCCGGGCACCGACTACGAGGGCTTCATCATCGGCTGGTCTCTCGGTCTCGACCCGGACATGTACGGGATCTTTCACTCGAGCCAGCAGGGCAAGGGCCAGTTCAACAACGTGTTCTTCACGAACGCCGAAGCCGACACGGCGATGATCGCCGGCCGCAACGGCCCGGACTGCTCTACGGGGGCACGCAAGACCCAATACCAGAAGGTGAACAAGATCCTGAACGAGGAGGCGCCGTACACCTTCCTCTTCACCCAGGATTCACTCGTCTTCGCGAACAAGAACCTCAAGGCCTTCGAGCCGAAGCAGTACAGCAGCCAGTCCGGCTGGAACATCGAGAAGTGGTGGCTTAAGCGGTAGGTCGGACGGGCTAGCGGACGCGATCGCGCCGCGGGCGGGCGTACCGCCCGCGGCGCTGCCGCGGAAGTCCGAGTGAAGGTGTGATGGGCAGGTACGTCGCTCGCCGTCTCGTCCAGGCGATCCCGACGCTGTTCGGGATCATGCTGCTCACCTTCCTGCTCACGCGGCTCTCTCCCACCGATCCTGTCCAGCTCATGCTCGCGGGACAGAGCGACCTGACGCTCGAGGACCGTCAGGAGCTGCTGCACGAGCTCGGTCTCGACAAGGCGTTGCCGCTGCAGTTCGTCGACTTCGCCTGGGACGTCGTCCGCCTCGACTTCGGCAACTCGTTCTACTACCACCGTCCCGCGATCCAGCTCATCGCCGAGCGCATCCCGAACACGGCCCAGCTCGCGATCGCCGGGTTCGTCGTCGCGGCGCTCATCGGCATCCCGCTCGGGATCATCGCCGCGCTGTTCCGCGGCCGGCTGCTGGATCATGGGATCCGCATCACCAGCGTCTTGGCGTCCGCGGTCCCCGACTTCTTCCTCGGCCTGCTCTTCGTGCTGTTCCTTGGTGTCCAGCTGCGTTGGTTCCCGATCGGCTCGATGAACGTGATCGGCGAAGGCTGCGGCCTCTGTTGGGATCGCGCGTGGCACATGGTCGGGCCGGTCCTGCTCTATGCGAATGGTGGCCTGGCGGTGTACCCGCGGTACCTCCGCACCGAGATGCTCGAGATCCTGGCCCAGGACTACATCCGCACCGCGCGGAGCAAGGGACTGCGCGAGAGGATCGTCGTCGGCGGCCACGCGTTGCGGAACGCGCTCATTCCCGTGGTGACCCTCTTCGGGGGGATCCTCACGATCGTCCTGAGCGGTTCCGTGATCATCGAGCAGATCTTCAGCTGGCCCGGGCTCGGACGGTTGCTGTTCGAGGCCGCGAGCGCCAAGGACTACCCGGTGGTCACCGCCGCCGTACTGGTCGGCGGCTTCCTGCTCGTGCTCTCGTACATCCTTCGCGACATCGCGTACGCCTGGGTCGATCCGCGCATCAAGGTCGGGAAGTAGTGGCCACGCAAGTCGCAGTCGCCGACGCGCTCTCGCAAGCAGACCTGGGCCGCCCGTCGGTCGGCTTTTGGGGAGATGTCTCCTCGCGGATCCGCGGCGATGTCACGACGATGATCGCGCTGTCGATCCTGGGCGCGATGATCGCCCTCGCGCTCGGCGCCGACCTCCTCTCCGATCACGTGTTCGGCGTCTCATACTCGAAGCAGGACCTGCTTCGCACGTTCGAGCGGCCGAGCTTCGCGAACGAGCCTGCGTTCTGGCTCGGCGCCGACAATCTCGGGCGGAGCGAGGTCGTCCGGCTGCTCTACGGCGCGCGGGTGTCTCTGTTCATCGGGATCTTCGCGGCGCTCGTGCAGCTGACGCTCGGGCTCGCGGTCGGGGTGAGCGCGGGGTACTTTCGGGGCCGCTGGGACGACATCGCGGTCTGGCTCATCAGCACGCTGAACGGGATCCCGACGCTGTACCTGCTCATCATCGTCGGCTTGCTGTTCCGCCTGGACCCGATCAGCCTCGTCATCCTCATCGGCCTGCTTGGTTGGACGGGTGAGGCGAATCTCGCGCGTGGCCAGACCTTCGCCTGGCGCGAGCGCGACTTCGTTGTTGCCGCACGGACCCTCGGCGCGTCCCCGTTCCGGATCATGATCCGGCACATCGTGCCGAATATCCTGCCGCTGATGATCGTCACCGGCATGCTCACGATCGGCGGCGTGATCCTTGCGGAGTCGGCGCTTTCGTACCTCGGGTTCGGGATCCAGCCTCCCGTCCCGTCCTGGGGCAACATGCTCACCGGCGCGACCGGCTTCTACTACAAGGGCCCGCACCTGATCGTCGTACCGGGGATCGCGATCAGCCTCACGGTGCTCTGCCTTTACCTGATCGGCGACGGGATGCGCGACGCGCTCGACCCGCGGCTGCGGGGCTCGCAGGCGGTGAAGCGGATCAGTCGGCGGCGGCCACCGGCTGTCGGCCCGCGCTGACGACGCCGGACATGATGCCGAGAGCGGCGTCGATGTCCGCTCGCGCGACGTCGAGGTGCGTCACCGCGCGCAGGCGTGGCGAGTTGCCGAGGTAGCGCGAGAGGCGCACGCCGCGCTCCGCGCAGGCTTTCTGGAAGGCGCCCGCGTCCATCCAGGCCGGGTCGACCTCGAACGCCACGATGTTCGTCGCGACCGCGGACGGATCGATGCGGATCCCAGGGAGGTTCGCGAGACCATCCGCGAGCCGCCTGGCGTTCACGTGGTCCTCGACGAGGCGATCGCGCATCCGCTCCAGCGCGACGAGCGCGGCGGCGGCGATGACGCCGGCCTGCCGCATGGCGCCGCCGAGCACCTTTCGCACGCGTCGTGCCCCGATGACCGTTTCCCGGTCGCCGCAGAGGATCGATCCGACGGGCGCGGCGAGGCCCTTCGAGTAGCAGAACTGCACCGTATCGACAGGCGCGCACAGCTCGCGCGCGTCGACGCCGAGCGCCGCCGCGGCGTTGAAGATGCGCGCGCCGTCGAGGTGCACCTTCGCGCCGTGACTGTGCGCAAGCTCGGCGACGCGACGCGTGTCCTCTGCGGTGATCGCCGCTCCGCCGCAGTTGTTGTGTGAGTTCTCGATGCACACGAGCGCTGTGCGCGGGAACATGCCGGCAGCCGGGCGGATCGCCGCGCCGATGTCGGCGAGTGACGGGAGACCCCTCCCATTGGGAACGAGCCGCGAGCTGACGCCCCCAAGGACGGTGAAGGCGCCCATCTCGTTCTGGTAGATGTGCGCCATGTCGCCGAGCACGATCTCTTCGCCGCGCTCAGCCTGTGCGAGTACGCCGCAGAGGTTGCCCATCATCCCGCTGGGGACGAACACGCCCGCCTGCTTTCCCACGACCTCCGCCGAGCGCTCCTCGAGCCGGCTCACGGTCGGGTCCTCGCCGTATTGGTCATCCCCGACCTCGGCCTCGGCCATTGCGCGGCGCATCTCGGGCGTCGGCTTGGTGAACGTGTCGCTGCGCAGCTCGATCAGCCTCACGCGTCTAGTTTCGCATGCGGCGAGAGCGCGGCCAGGGGGACGGGTCGGCTTCGTGGCCGGAGGGACGGCTGGCGCGGCTAGTATCGCGATGCGTGACCCCCTCGCAGCAGCGCCGACCCTTCTCTTGACGCGCATCGCACTGTCGCTCGGGTTCCACTCGTGGGCGCACGAGCTGCCGGAGATCCTCTCGCCCGACGAAGTCATCATGCTGCCTCCCGACGGTGACGTCAGCGCGGCCGCGGACGCCGAAACGGCGATCGGCGGCCCGAACCCGGAGCGCTTCCGCGCCCTGCTCGAGGCGGCCCCGGGGCTTCGCTGGTATCACACCCTCGCGGCGGGGGTGGAGCGCCTGGTCCCGGAGCTCATCGCGCGTCCCGACCTGGTGCTGACGAACAACAGCGGCGCGTACGACCTGGCCATCGCCGAGCACGTGGTCGCCACGATCTTCGCGGCGGCCAAGCGCCTGCCGGCGAGCTTCGCCGCGCAGGGTCAGCACACCTGGCACGAAGATCCGAAGAGCAGCGACGTGCGGGGTGCGACGCTCGTGATATTCGGCATGGGCAGCATCGGTGGCGAGCTGGCGACGATCGCCAGGGGACTCGGCATGCGGGTCATCGGCGTGCGGCGCAGCGGCGCGGACGGCTCCGTGGCGCCCGAGCGCCTCGCGGACGTCGCCGCTGAGGCGGACTACCTCGCCGTGTGCGCTCCGCTGACCCAAGAGACGGAGGGCAGCATCGATGAGGACGTCCTCGGACGCATGAAGCGGACCGCGTGGCTCATCAATATCTCTCGCGGTGCCATCGTCAATGAGGAGGCCCTCTTCTCCGCGGTGAAGGAGCGGCGCATCGGCGGCGCGGCGATCGATGCCTGGTGGGCGGAGCCGCTGCCGAAGGACAGCGAGTGGTGGGACCTGCCGAACGTCATCGTGACCCCGCACACGTCCTTCTCGTCACCGAGCATCCGCGAGCGCTCGATCGCGCTCATTCGCGAGAACCTGCGCCGGTTCAAGGCCGGTGAGCCGCTCCTGAACCGCGTCGACCCCAAGCTGGGCTACTAGGGGTCCCGCGGCGGTGGACGGCATCTTCGCCAGGGACCCGTAGTGCGCCTCGCCAAGCGCCGCCTCGCCGAACGGACGGCCGGGTTCACCGAGTCAGTCATCCGCGAGATGACGCGGCTCGTCGCGATGCATGGGGGGATCAACCTGGCGCAGGGCTTCCCGAATTTTCCTGCGCCCTCCGAGATCAAGGACGCCGCCAAGCGTGCGATCGATGGCGACGTGAACCAGTACGCCATCACCTGGGGCGCGCCGTCGCTCCGCCGCGCGCTGGCGCGGACGTACGGCGAGCTCTACGGGATGGACGTCGACCCGGAGCGGATGATCACCGTCACCTGCGGCGCGACCGAGGCGATGGTCTCGGCGCTGCTGGCCATCGTCGACCCGGGCGACGAGGTCGTGGTCCTCGAGCCCTTCTACGAGAACTACGGACCGGACGCCGCGATCTGCGGAGCGAGACCCGTCTACGTCCCGATCCGTCACCCGGCCCTCCGGTTCGAAGAGGAGGAGCTGCGGCGCGCATTCTCGCCCCGCACGAAGGCGGTCATCGTGAACACCCCGAACAATCCGACCGGTCGCGTCTTCGACCGGACCGAGCTCGAGCTCATCGCCGAGCTCTGCCAGGAGCACGACGTCATCGCGGTCACGGACGAGATCTACGAGCACATCCGCTATGAAGGGGCGCACATTCCGCTCGCGACGCTCGACGGCATGGCCGACCGCACGATCACCATCTCGAGCGCGAGCAAGACCTTCTCCGTGACCGGCTGGCGCGTCGGGTGGATCGTCGCGCCGGCGGAGCTCACCGCGGGAATCCGCAAGGTGCACGACTTCCTCACCGTCGGCGCCCCCGCGCCGCTGCAGGAGGCCGTCGCGGAGGCGCTCGCCCTTGGCCGCCCCTACTTCGACAAGCTGTCGGCCGGATATCGCGCGCGTCGCGAGCTGCTGTTCGGCGCGCTCGAGACGGCCGGTTTCAGCCCCCGCCTGCCGCAGGGCGCGTACTACATCCTCTGCGACATCTCAGGCTTCGGCTTCCATGATGACACGGCATTCGCGCGTTGGCTCATCACCGAGGTCGGCGTCGCGGGAGTCCCCGGCTCGTCGTTCTTCTCGCGTCCTGAGCTTGGGCGCGATCTCCTACGTTTCACCTTCTGCAAGACCGACGAGGTGCTGCGCGACGCCGGGGAGCGACTGCTCACCACGAGGGACCGGGCCGATCGACGCTAGCGCAGCACTTTCCGCTCCTCGGCGATCGCCTTGAGCCACGCCTCGGACTCGCGCTGCGCGATAAGGTCGAGGATCCGCTGGTCGATCGCGGGCGCTGCCGCGGCGGCGATGCCCGGCGTGAGGTTCACGAGCCGCCCTGCGGCGGTGTCCGCTTCGGCGTGCCGGCCGAGCGCCCGCAGGGCGTTCGGGTAGCTCGAGCGCATCGTGAACACGCCCGTCGGCGAGCCGAGCGCGATGCCTTTCTCGAAGGCCGCGACGGCCTCGGCGAAGTAGCCGTACTGGTACGCCGCCTCGCCGAGGGTCAGCCACGCGGCGGAGGTGCCGTGCGCGGGCGCCTCCGTACGTGCGCGCTCGTAGAGGTTGCGGCGGTTGCGCGACTCGTCCCAGTCGTCACCGATGATCGTGCGAATGCGCGGTTCGTCCTCCGGCCGGTACAGCACCATGTAGCGGTAGCTGAACGGCTGCCAGTTCGTCCCGAACCAGTCGTAGGTGAGCGGCACGCCGCGGCCGAGCATGGAATCGTTCACGTAGAAGACGCCTCGCGCGTCGTCGTACCCCCGGAGGGTGCGCCAGTGAGAGACCCGCGACACCCACGGGTCTTGCATCCACTGCGTGACCATCGGAGCGAACCCATTCGAGAGCAGCTTCTTCATGAGGTCGTTCGTGCCGTTCGTGCGGTACATGGATCGGAGCCCGAAGCGCTCCTTCACCCAGGGGTCGATCGGAGTGGGGCCCATGCCGCGGTTCTGGTCGGGGCCCCGAAGCGCGAGGCGCGCGACCTCCTGCGATTCGCTGACGTTGAAGACGGAGAGCGCCATGACGACCGCCGCCGGGCCGCAGTTGTTGAGGCTCTGCCAGACGTGCGCCATCCCCGGGGTATCGAGCGCGGGGAGCGTGGCCTTGATGTCTACGGCGGGCTCATTCATCACCGACGCGACCGCGACGGCGGGCTCGGGTGAGGCGATCGCCGTGACGGCGGTGACAGCCTCCGCCAGCTCCGCGCGGTCCGTGTCGCCTCGCGGATCGCCCGGCGCCGCGGCGCGCGGCGACAGCGAGCCGCACGAGGTCAGGACCGCGAGCACAACGCCGAACGCCGCCGCGCGCGCGATCAGCGCTCTCATCTCCCCAATCCTACGTGCGCGACTAGCATCGTGGAATGGACCAACGCACGCTCGTGGCCGGACGCCTCGCGGAGCACCCGATCTGGTCTCGCGCCCTGCGCTCCCGGGAGCCGGCAGGGCATCTCGTGCTCCCGGTCATCGTGTCGGCCACCGTCGAGGACCGCGAGCGAGTGGCCGATGCCGGCGGCCTCGAGCGGCTCTCGATCACCGAGCTCGTGCGCGAGGCGCGTCGCGCGTCGCAGCAGGGACTCGCGGGGTTGCTGCTGTTCGGCGCGAGTGACCGGAAGGACGAGAACGCGCTTCTTGCGAGCGAGCGGGACCACATCGTGGTGCGGGCGATCCGCGCGGTGAAGCAAGCGGTTCCCGATCTCGCCATAGCGACCGATGTGTGCGTCTGTGCCTACACGGCGCATGGGCAGTGCGTGTTGTTCCGCAATGGGGAAGCCGACGTTGCCGAGACCCTCGAGCGCCTGCAGGAGATCGCCATCGTGCACGCCGAGGCTGGATCCGACCTCATCCTGCCATCGGGGATGCTCGATGGCACGGTCGCGGCGCTCCGTCGTGCGCTGCATCCCGATCACGCGGGCATCCCGGTCGCGGCAATGGCCAAGCTCGAGTCCTCCCTCTACGCCTCGCACCGCGTGGCGGTGGGCGCGGTCCCCATCTCGGAGCGCGCCGTGCCGCTCATCTCGGCCGACGGGGACGGCGCGGCGCGCGCCCGGCTGCGGCGGGATCTCGCTGACGGCGCGGACGCCATCGTCGTGAAACCGGGTGTGACCGCACTCGATCTCGTCCACGTGCTCGCCGCCACCACGGAGAGGCCAGTCATCTCATTCCATACGGCCGACGAGCACATCGCCCTCGCGGCCGCGGCCGACACGATCGACGCCGCCGCCGCCGAGCGCGAGGTCATCGCCGCAAGCAGGCGAGCAGGCGCGGGCCTCGTCATCACGTATGGTCCCTGGAGCGTCACGCAGGCGGCATAGCGGGGACGGCAGCTGGGGAGCGCAGCGGGGGAGGAAGCACACGATCGAACGGATCTGGCGCTTCGCGTGCTTCGCCCTGCTCGCGATGATCGCCCTTGCCGGGATCCTCGTCGCGCCGCGCGCCGCGCTTATCGTCGTGGGGCCCGAGGTGGTCGCCACGCGCGTGCAGCCCGCCGCACGTGGCGGACCGCAGACGCTCCGCGGGCCCTGGGAGCCCGAGGAGCTCGAGACGGGTGGTGATGCCCTGGTGGTCCCGGCGTCGGCGCCCGAGCCGACACCGCTACCGACGCCGCGGCCCACACCGGCACCGACACCAACGTTCACGCCTGCTCTGACCCCGCCCCCGGCTACCGCACCGCCGGCTACCGCACCGCCGGCTACCCCGCCTCCCGCGCCGGTGCGCGCAGCCGGCTCCACGTCCGATGCGGAGCTACGCACACTCGCGCTCATGAACGCGTCGCGCGCACAGGGTGGTCTCGCGCCCTATGCGCTCGATGCCGGTGTGTCGCAGGTCGCACGCGGACACAGTGCCGCGGAGGCAGCCGCCGGCTACGTGTACCACGACGGGCCGGATGGCACGGCCCTATCGCGGAACCGTCCCGCGTGCGGGAGCGGCTGGTGGAGCGAGAACACCGGCCGGGCGTTCAGCAACGACGTGAGCATGCTGCATCGGGAGTTCATGGCGGAGCCGTGGGCCCCGATCAATCACCGCACGAACATCATGGACCGAAGCTTCACGCGTGTCGGCATCGGAGCGGTGCAGGGACGGGACGCGGTGTATCTCACCGTGGTGTTCTGCCGCTAGACGGCCGCACCGCCCGCGGTGCTAGCGTTCACGGTCCGTGAGATACGAGCGCGCGACCCTTCCGAACGGCCTACGGATCCTCGTTTCCGAGATGCCCGAGACGCGTTCTGTCTCCCTCGCGGTGTATGTCGGTGTGGGCTCGCGCGTGGAGGACCGCAGGAACGCGGGCACCGCGCATTTCCTCGAGCACATCCTGTTCAAGGGCACCGCGAAGCGGCCGACCGCGCAGGACATCAGTCAGGCGATCGAGGGAGTGGGTGGCGTCGTCAACGCGTCGACCGACAAGGAGGTCACGGTCTTCTGGTCGCGGATGGTCGCGCGCCACTACCTCCTCGCGCTGGACGTGATCGCGGACATGATCCGCGCGCCGCTCCTCCGTGTGGCGGACGTGGATCAGGAGCGGAAGGTCGTGCTCGAGGAGCTGCGCATGTACCGCGACCAGCCCTCCGACAGGGTCCACGGCCTCATCGACGAGCTCCTTTACCCGAATCATCCGCTCGGGTGGGAGACCGCCGGCCGTGAGAAGGCCGTCGTCGGCCTGACACCCGATGGGCTGCGCGGCTTCATGGACCGGGGCTACGCGCCCCAGCGCATCGTTGTCGCGCTCGCTGGACGGCTCGACGCGACAGAGGCGATCACGGCCGTAACGGCGCACTTTGGGGACATGTCGCGACGCGAGCCCGTGCCCGCGAAGCCCGCGCCGGCCGCTTCGAAGACGCAGGCGAAGCATGTCGTCAAGCGAGGTGAACAGGCTCATTTCTGTGTAGGCTGGCGCGGGGTGCCGCAGGGGCACCCCGACAAGTACACGCTCGACATGCTGAACGCGGTGCTGGGTGAGGGCATGTCGAGTCGCCTGTTCCTCGAGCTGCGCGAGAAGCGCGCGCTCGCCTACGACGTGCACTCCTACGGAACGAACTACGCGGACGCGGGACATCTCGTCACCTACGCGGGCGTCGCGCCCGCGAGTGCGGGCGAGGCGCTGTCCGTGGCCCTCGATCAGGTAGCGCGGCTGTCGGAGGAGCCGGTCGGCGAGGCTGAGCTCATGCGCGTGCGCGACTTCGCGAAAGGCCGGATCGAGCTCCGGCTCGAGGACACGCGTGGAGTGTCGGGATGGCTCGCCGGTCAGGAGCTGTTCCTCGGGCGGGTACGGACGGTGGAGGAGCTCTGCGCGATCATCGACTCGATCGGGCCGGCCGACATCCAGCGCGTCGCGCGGCAGTACCTCCGGCCGGAGCTCGCGTACATCGCCGCGGTCGGCCCGCGAGCAGCGCTCGCAACGCTCGATGGGAACGTCTCTGAGAGGATCGAGATCGCCTCATGACCGAAGCGGATAACGTCCAGCGCACGCTCATCGTGCTGAAGCCCGACGCCGTGCAACGCGGTATCTCGGCGGAGATCCTCGTTCGCTTTGAGCGTCGCGGCCTGCGACTCGCCGCTCTCCGCCTGATCAAGGTCGACCGCCCGCAGGCGGAGAAGCACTATGAGGTGCACAAGGGGAAGTTCTTCTACGAAGATCTCGTCCGCACGATCAGCGCGTCACCCGTCGTCGCGGCGGTGCTCGAGGGTCCCAACGCCATCGCGGTGGTGCGCTCGATGGTGGGGTCGACGCGCCCGCACGAGGCAGCTCCCGGCACGATCCGCGGCGACTACGCACTCGTCGGGCTACGGAACCTCGTGCATGCGAGCGACGCGCCGGAAACGGCGGCCACCGAGATCGCGCTGTGGTTTCCCGAGGGCGTGGTCAGGTACACGCGCGACGTCGAGCGCTGGATGACCGACGAGGGCGCGCCGGGCTGAGACGCGGGCCTGTGCGCGTCCGACGATCCGGGGCCCTCTGCGCGGGGATCAACTCTCAGGCGAGCGAGGGCTTCGCCCGAGCGAGCCGCGGGCCCCCGCGAGCGTCGCAGCCGGAGGCGCCACGGGCGCGGAGATTAGAAGGGCCGCAGTGCACGCAGGAACTCGTCAGCGAACGCCGCGATCGGACGTAGGAACACGTCTGGCGCGAGTCCGCCCAGGAGCATCACGGCGAAGATAGTCGCGCCGATGACGCCGGCCACCGGCCGCTGCTCTACGCGCCAGGTCTCGATCGGCAGAGCGAAGAGCGAGATTCCGGCGCGCAGCTGCGCGACGAGGAGCAGGACAGTCGCGCCAACGAGAGCGGTACCCGCCCAGGGAGAGAGCGCGTACGCGATGAGGCCGACGAAGAAGTGGCCCGGGAAGCCGATGAGCGGCGGGAGCCCGATCATCCCGGCGGCGCCCGCGACGAACGCCGCGGCCGCGAGCGGCGCGCGCGCAGCGCTCGGTCCGTTCTGATCCAGGACGGATGCGCGCTCCAGCGCTCCCGCGGCGAGGAGCTGCTGCGTCGCGCACGCCCCGGTCACGAGCATGATCGCGACCGCGCCGACGATGCCGGGACCGGAGAGCGTCGCCAGTCCGACGAGCGACGCGCCGAGATTCGAGATGACGCTGTACACCACGAGGCGTCGAAGGTCGCCTGCCCCGCTCGCCAGAAGCGCACCACCGAGCGCCGACACGAGTCCGATCCCCAGCAGCAGGTCCTGGATCTTGTTGACCTGCACGATCGCCGGCAGCAGTCCGGAGAGCGTGAGGATCTGTGCGAAAGCGACGAACGTCGTGGGGACGAGGACGCCGAAGTACAGCGCGAGGGCGGCGGCGGGCGCTTCGGTCGCCAGCAACGCGGCGTGCGAGTGGAACGGGATCGCGGCGAGCTTCAGCGCGAACGCGATGACCAGCACCACCGCGAGCAGGACGAACGTCTGCGCGGGCTGGTCCTTGCGCAGGCTCGCCGTCAGCGCGAGTGCGGCAAGGCCGAGCGATCCGCCGAGCATGACGAAGGCGTAGTGCCGCAGTGCCGCCTCCACGCTGCGGTTCCGGTGGACCTGGAAGACGAAGGAGCCCACCGGGATGAGGAGCCCCAGCAGCAGCGTGCCGTAGATCGCGAGGGGCACCGCCACAGACAGCACCATGACCACGGTGGCCCCCACGCCCAGCGCCGCGGGGAAGAAGTTATACGCAGGCTCCGCCAGCCAGACGTCGACGACGAGGAGCAGCAAGATCGCAAGGAGCACGACCCCCGTGAGCCGCGCGAGGGCCGACAGGCGGAACGGCACGTCGATCACGGAGGTCGTCGCGTCCGCGGGCGAGAGCGCCAGCACAGCGATCGCAGCCAGGAGCGCCACCGAGGAGAATGCTGAGACCACCGGCAGTCTCTTACGAACCGCGAATGCGACGAGCGCCGCGCTCGCGAGGATGCTGATCGCGGCGACAGCGTTCACCTGCGCTACGCCTCGCGCGCCGCTCGCTCGTTCACGACAAGAAAGGCGCCGACGAGCGCGATGACCACTTCGAGCCACGCGAACAGGAGCGTGAATGTGAGCTGTGACCCGCCCACGAGGCGCACGAGGAGCTGGACGCCCGTGATCATGAGCAGCGCTCCGAGCGACGTGCGCACGGCGCTTCGCGCCGTGAGGAGGATCGCCACTCCGGACGAAAGGAGCCAGAAGGCCGCGACCTGCACCGTCACCCCGGCCGCGTCCGCGCCGAGCAGCGGGAGCTGCGTCGCGTCCGTGATCGTCCGGAACGAGGCGAAGGCCGCTGGGGTCGCGGCTGCCGCGATCATCGTCGCCGCCCACAGCCGCCAGCCCGGCTCCTCGCCGTACCCCCCGTCGCCCGCCGCAACGTAGAGGAGTGCCGCTGCTACCAGGCCGGCGCATCCGGCGACAGCGAGCTGTCCTCCTGACGCGGTTCCCCACGCGATCCAGGTGGCGGTGAGCGATACCGCCAGGAACCCCGCTGCCGCGAGCCGAAGCTGGCCCGCCCCGTTGGCGGCGAGCGTCGCGAGCGCGATGACCGCTAGCAAGATCACAGCGTGGGTCGCGACTTCGCCGCGCCAGGCGAGCCCGACCAGCCCTGAGCATGCGGTCGAGGCAGCGAGGCCGACGCCGATACACCGGGCCGCCTGCAGGAGGCCGATGCCGACGCGCGGGGCCGCTCGAACTGGATCACCCCCGCGTCGCCCAGAGCAGGAGCATGACGATGAGCAGAGCCGCAAGCCAGACACCCCCGCGCTGCTCGACGAACCCGAATGCGGAGGTCGAGCGCGTCGCCGCGCTCTCGAGGAGCCGGAACGATGAGAGCACTCCCGGGACCGGATCGACGGCAAGGACGATCGACCGCAGTCGTCCGGCGATCGCCCCGAGATCCGGGAGGAAGGGGCGTAGCGTTCGCGAGACGACCACGAGCAGCGTCGCGCTCGCCACCAGGGCGGGCACCACGAACCGACCCGACGGCCCGGCCGCGCCCAACGGCCGGCCCAGGGGCTCTTCCAGACTCAGGCTGATCGCGGTGCCGGCGAGGAGCACCAGCAGTGCGGTCCCGAGGACCGCGACGGCTCCTGCCGTGGCCTCGAGCCCGAAGGGTGTAGCCGTGATGCTCAGCTCGCGCCCCATGTGCACGAGGACCAGGAGCAGCATCGCGACAAGAACGATCGCAGCGAGCAGCTGCGTCACGACGTCGGGCGCACCACCGATCCCTGCACCGATCGCGAGCACGCCGGACACGTACGCGGTCGCTGCGCCAACTCGTGCGATGTACCAGCGGTGCGGCGGCAGCCAGATCGCACCGAGCATCGCGCCCAGCGAGTCGGCGAAGACGAGAAAGAGCCCCCCGGCGACCGAGAGGGGCGTGCCTATCGCGAGGCCGATCCACAGCGCCGCGAGCGTGACGTCGTAGCGCACGACCTCCCACTGCTCCGGCACCGCGAGCGACACCGCCGCCGCGTAGATCACCGAGAGCAGCGCCGCTACCAGGACGGCGTGGCTCCAATGGAGGTCCGGGTAGAGGCCGATCGCGACAAGAAGTGTGGCGCCGACGACCAACGGAGCGATGGGTATCGGCCTGCGCCGACCGACGAACGCGAGCACGACCGCGACGACCAGCGCGATGCCGGCAACACGCACCTCGTTGGGTGCCTGCGGAAGCGCGAGCGTCGCGAGCTCGATGTCGCTTGCCCCGAGCAACCGGATGAGCACGAGCGTTGCACCGAGTCCCGCCGGCATCGCGAGGATCCCCCGGAGCGGCTCGCGCTCTGGCGCGCTCTCCGGCTCGCCCTCATACCGCCACGGGACGAACGGATAGAGGCCCGCGAACAGCGCCGCGCCAAGAGATGTCGCCAGAACGACGCCGGGACTGATCGCCGTCGGCCGGAGGTCGCCGAACGCGAACGCGGCCGCGCCGGTGCGCGAAAGAAGGAGCGCCGCGACGACGAAGGCGTGCATGCCGAGGGCGTAGAACCCCACGAGGCGCGCCGTCGCGGACGCGGGTGCGACGAGCAGCTGCGCGAACGCGGTCAGTGCGGCGACCACGCCAAGCACCACCGTCGCGGCGACCAGATCGTCGCTGACCGCGAGCGCGATCGCGACGAGCCCGTTCGCGAGCACGATCGCCGGGAGCAGCTGGTGGCGGCGCGATGCCCGCTGCGCCGCGAGCAGGCTCGCGGTCGCGTAGCCGAGAGCGGCCGCGATCCCGATCGCGGCCAGCCCATCGAACCGGTACGAAGCCTGGACGGTCGGTCCACCGACCGCCGACCATTCCCACAACGCGCGTCCCGCGGCTCGCGTCTGGTCGCGTAGCGGGAAAGCGATGAGCGGTGTGAGCGCCGCGATGGTACTTGCCATGATCGCCCCACCGGCGCGCCAGCGGAAGCGACGGCGGGGCAGGGCGAGGATGATCGCGGCGACCGCGAATGCGATCGCGGACGCGATGAGCGGAAGCTCCGCTGCAACGATCACGGTGGGCTAAGGTAGCCGACGTGGACATGCGGATGATCCCTCAGCTGCAGCTGAAGGTGACGCCGAAGCAGATAGCGGCGAACGCGATCCTCCAGCTCTCCTCGATGGAGCTACAGGACGTCATCAACACCGAGCTCGATGAGAATCCGGCCCTGGATCTCGATGACGTGCAGGTGTGCCCGCTCTGCGGGAACCCACTCCCCGGCCGGATATGCCTCACCTGCTTTGGCAGCGGCAAGGGGCCCGGAGCCCACACCTATCAGGAGGACGCGCCGCTGGAGGGCTCGAACCTGCTCCAGCGCGACGACGACGATGACGAGTTCGACCCGATCGTCCGTGCCGAGGCGGAGCAGACACTCGCGGAGTACCTCTCCTGGAACGTCAGGGTCATGGTGCCGCAGCGGCTCCACACCATCGCCGAGTACCTCATCGGCAACCTGAACGACGCTGGGTACCTGGACGTTCCGCTCACCGATGCGGCGAGGGCAACGAATGTCACTCTCGCCGAAGCAGAGGAGGTCCTGAAGATCATCCAGTCGATCGAGCCGTTCGGCCTGGGCGCACGTGACACGCGCGAGTGCCTCCTCATCCAGATCGAACGGCTGACGGAGCTCGGTGAGGAGGTCCCCCCGCACGCGCGCGCGATCGTCGACGAACACTTCCGCGACCTTGGCGAGCACAAGTTCAGCGACATCGCGCACGCTCTGCGGATCACGCGCGACGAGGTGCAGGCGGCCTGGGATTACATCAAGGACAACCTGAATCCGTATCCGGCCAACGCGTTCGCGGCCGGCCCTGACGGCGTCAGCATCGGCGGCCGGCAGGCGACCCTCCGGCCGGATGTCCTCATCGTGCGCAACGACCAGGATGCGTTCGAAGTGGATGTGATCGAGTCACGCCGGTTCCAGCTGAAAGTGAATCCGGTGTACCGCAAGCTCGTCGGGGAACTGCAGGCCGCGCGCAGCGCCGGCGCCGCGGCACCGGCGATGTCCGACCAGGAGCGGCAGCACATCCGCGAGTACGTGACGCGCGCGAAGTTCTTCATCGACAACATCAACCAGCGCCGTCAGACCATGTCCCGGATCACGGAGGTCATCGTCGAGTGCCAAGAGGAGTTCCTTCGTCACGGCGTACAGTCACTTCGAGCGCTCACCCGCGCCGAGGTCGGGGAGCGGATCGGCATGCACGAATCCACGGTCAGCCGCGCCACCGCCGGGAAGTTCGTGATGCTACCGAGCGGACAGGTGGTGGCGTTCTCGATGTTCTTCACCGCGTCCCTCGGCACCAAAGATGTGATCAAGAACATCATCGAGGCCGAGGACAGATCACACCCGTACTCCGATCAGGAGATCGTCGAGAAGCTTCGGGAGGATCACGGGATCATCCTCGCGCGGCGCACGGTCGCGAAGTACCG
>JACDAF010000344.1 GCA_013695575.1 Chloroflexota bacterium
GGCGCGCACAGAGGCCACAAAGCCCGAGTCTGCGAAGCCCTCTGCATCGTTCACACTGGTGCCATAGCCAAATGAGAGTTGGGGCAGGCCGCCGGAGAACTGTTGGTACTGCGGACTGTTCAGCCACCTGTCCAGCGAACCGATGTCAGGTACCTCGAGCCGAGATTCGCGAAACGCCTGGACGTTCCCGATGAGTGCCTGAGCTATCTCGTAGTAGACCTCTTGCTCCAAGGCTTCGGCAGACTCGGTTGCCTGGAAGAAGCGAGGTAACGGGAGGTAGAGCGTCCCGTCGCGCGCCTCCACAGACGCTTTCATCATTCGGTAGCTGGCGACGGCAACCATGCTCGACTTCCCAACGCCAGCGAGGCCTTCAACGGACGGGTGGGTGCCTTCCGAGGCAATCTTGCGTTGCACCTCGTTGACCTCTACCGTGCGGCCCACGAACAGCTCGTTGCCTACCTCATCGCCGGGAAGGTTCCTATTGCTGTAAGGGTTCTCGCGAAAGCCGAACTGAGGCCAGATGCTGAACAGACTCATGGCCGAATCCTCGCTCGCTCGCACCGACCGTGCACGGTCGCAGTCTCCCATGTCACGCCCCCTTGACCTGCATGAGGGAATTTCCACTCCTCTCCGCCCTTGATCTGCCGATGCGTCGGGGCGCTCGATAGCCCCGGCTTCAGCGCGGCTGTCGAAGCGGTCGCAGAGGGGCGCGCGTCCTCGCCGAGCCACCATGCGCTGGGCGAGGGAACGTCTACGACGCGCAGTTGCGGGTAGCGACCAGGACGGTCCCGATGGTTGAGCGGTTGGCGGCCGCGTCGAAGGCCTCGACGCCGAGGTGATGCGCCGTGCCGCAGGGCAGGCCGGTGAACGTGTACGTCGTGCCGCCCGTCGTGCCAACGGCGTTGCCGTCGAGGTACAGCCGGTAGCCAGCAACGCGAACGTCGTCGGTCGCCTGCTCGTGGCACTTTCATGGAGGCGCGGGAATCGAACCCGCGAGACGTTCCCGCCGAAGAGCGATCGTTCGAATCCCGTATGGGCCCCTTTTCTAGCTCGACTACACGCGAACGGCTTAAGAATGCGGGCCAAGCGTGATGCTCTGCTCGAGGAGAGGCACCCCTGTGATGCAGGACGGAGAGGCCTTCCGACCTCACCACCGCGCGAAGAAGACAGGTCGTCCTCTTCGCTTGCTCTCAGCAATGCCTTATAAATGTCACACATACGGTGGAGGGACGGCATGAATTCGGACATTTCGGGCGAACCGCTAGAGGGCAGCGACGATCCGGTCTCGGTCGTCGTCGAGTTTGACGACGGAAAAAAGAAGCAGCTAACGGTAAAGGCAGCCGAAGCCGCCCAACTTGCGAGCGCCGGCCAGCCCGCATCGAACTGGTACTCGTGGCAGCGCGTCCGTCCTAAGATCCGAACGCTCGCTGTCTTCCTCCTCGGCGCCTGGTTCGCGAGCATCGTCATCCCGGCCCTCGTCGCGCAATGGGCTGACAGGACAAAGGAGCTAGAACTCAAGAAGACTCTCGTCACTGACATCAGCGACTCGGCGGCAGAAGTGACGATGGCGGCGATTATCATCGACGGTCAAAGTTCGCCGGAAGATCTAGCCACGCGCAACGCAATCGCGGAACTCAAGGCCGTAGGGCCGAGCCCCACCCCGGCCGAGAAGAAGGCGATCACCGCAGCTCAGGCGGCTGTAAAGAAGGCGAAACAAGCGGAACGGCGAGCCGATCAAGTCGCCTACAACACAGCCAGGAACAAGTGGTTTCGCACGAGCGCGTCGCTCAAAGCCCAGCTCGATACTTACTTCACAGGCACAGTTGCGAGCGACTGGGCGTCGTATACGCGTGTGGTTCGCGACTTTCTAATCCTCTCGACCGACGTGTCCGGGAAGGAACGTCGGGATCTCGAGCTGAACGTCCAGGCCTTCCTTGCGCGGCCGGATCCCGTGAGCGCGGGTACCCCATTCCCCGACTACGAGCTAATCGCAGACAAACTCCTGGACGACCGCTACCTCGTTCTCTCACAGATCCTTTCGGGCAACACCCGTGGGTACAACACTGGCAAACAGGACCTCCTACAGAGGATCTTTTTCGTAGACTGACACCCTTAGATCGGCGTACCCCACTCCAGACAGGCGGCCTAGGAATCGAACCCGCGTCTCCTACCTCTCGAGCGTAAGCCCCATCCCCTCGCGCCTCCGGGCACGCCCATCGAGCTCCCGCACACGACGGTCGACGCCTCGATCCCGCCTCCGGATCTCCAGTCTTGATGTGTCGAGCGACGTGGTGGTCACTGCGAGCCGCTCGTTCGTCAGGTCGACCGCGCGGCGCTGTAGCGCGATCTCTCCACGGAACTCGTCGCGACGGCGGTGCCGGAGTGGGCCGCACTGAGCGAGCTCCCGCTCGGCCGCCTCTAGCTTCCGCTCGGCTGCGTCACGGGTCTTCGTGAGTGCGCGGCGCTTGTGCTCGAGGAGGCGCAGGTGCAGATGATCGTCCGGGCTGAGCGGTGCGCGCTCGATCTCAGGCCGCGCTTCGTGTCGCGGGCCAGACCGGAGCGGTCGCTGGTCGACCGCGAGTGGCTCAACTGCCGACTCCTCGAGTGCTCGGCCGAAACGGGTGAGCGGGTCGCGGTCGTCGAGGTCGTGGAAGTGGCTCTCGTGCTCGCGCGGGTTGCCGGTGACGTAGAGGCGGGTTTCGGCCCGCGCGCGGGAGAGCGCGACGTATCCCCACTCTTGGAGGCGCGCCTCTCCTGCACCGAGGACGAAGGCACGCTCGACGGTGAGGCCCTGGGCGGCATGTCCTGTGAGGGCGTATGCGTGCCGGACGTTGCCCGCCTCCAGGTACCGGCGGCTGAGCTCGACCGTCGGGCCGCGGTCGGTGGAGACGGTGAGCGTTCGCTGACCCAAGTCGACTCGCTCGACGGTGCCGGTGGTGCCGTTCTTGACCCTGAGCACGTCCGAATTGCGCAGGCAAACCACACGGTCGCCGGCGGCGAACTCGCGCCCGGGGATCGTGAGACGCTCCTTCCCGAGCCGCCCGTCCGCCACCATGAGCGAGCGGGCGAGCTGGTTGAGGTCGGTGACGTCGCGCCGGCGGAGGGCGAGCATGACGTTGCCGGGGAGGTCGTCACGGGCGTGCTCCCACCAATCCGCGAGCAGGCGCGCTCGCGTCGTGACGGGAC
>JACDAF010000326.1 GCA_013695575.1 Chloroflexota bacterium
TGTCCTCCGAGGTCGAACCGGTAACCGTTGAACTCGATCGTCTTTGCGATCCCGCCGACGGTCCCGTCGGCCTCGAACACAGCGCCGGGTCGGCCTCGGCGCCCGAGGACGTACGCGGCCGTCAACCCCGCCGGGCCTCCGCCCAAGATGGCCGTACCGATGCCTGCTGGGGAGTCGACAGCGTTGAACTCGATGCTCGAGCGCTCTTCGGGCTCTGGGTCGTCGATCGGCGCATGAAGTGTTTCTGCGGGCACATCATGAGAGCCCGCGCTGAGTAGGCGAACGGGAGTCCCACCTTGATCCAGCGATTGGGTGACTGCCTCGATCGTGCGGACGACGTCCAACCCGATTTCCGGCGACGAGACGAGGCGCTTGCCGTCGCTGATGGCGGCGCCGAAGTCCGCCAGCTCCAACGACAGCGGCTCCGTCGCCTCCAGGTGCGGGGATACGACATCGCCAGTCCGAAGACTGAGCTGGAATTCGCCAAACGTCTTCGGATCCGGCATGTTCACGCCGGAGTCGAAGATGCGGACACTCTCGTTCGACGTGTCGTCGTAAACCACCATCTTTTTTGAGCCGACGACGGTGGTGCGCCGAAGCTTGCTGGGAGAGAGCCAGGAGAGCTCGACGTGAGCGACGATTCCCGACGAGTATCTGAGATTGACGAAACATACGTCCGAATGCCCAGGCAATAGGCAGCTCCGGCTCATCGCCGACACCTCGTCAGGAACGCTTCCGAGCCAGTAGCGAAGGATCGAGAAGTCGTGCGGCCCGAGATCCCAGACGACGTCGACGTCGCCCCGGAGGGGTCCGAGATTGACGCGGCTCGACGATATGAAGTAGATATCGCCGAGCTCGCCAGAGTCGATGATGCGCTTGATCGCCCTCACGGGCGGGCTATAGAGGAAGGTGTGGCCTGGCATGAGTACGAGGTCGCTCGCTTCGGCAAGTCGCGTGAGTTCGACGATTTCCTCAGCGGACCTCGCAAGCGGTTTCTCGACGAAGACATGCTTCCCAGCTGCGAGTGCGGACGACACCAGTGCGTAATGGGTCGAGACGGGTGTCGCAATGGCCACTGCGTCGACATCCGAATCGCGGAGAACGTCCTCGAACAGAGTCGTGCATACGCTTCCCGGGTAACGTCCTCGGAATTCCTCGAGCATCTCCGGTCGCATGTCACACAGGTAGGCGACGTCGAACAGAGGCGACTCCATAAAGTTTCGGACGAGGTTCGGCCCCCAGTAGCCGAGACCCACGACCCCGATTCGCAGTCGCGCCGCTGTGCGGGAGCCGTCATTCGCGCGCTTCGCAGCCATCAGCTGGTCTCTCGCTTTCTGAACATGAGCGCTGGCGTCCGAAGGAGCAACCGCATATCCAGCCCAAGCGACCAGCTCCGCGCGTACAGCACGTCGAGGTCGAGCGCTTCGCCGAAGGTCGAGTGCGCTCGAGCCTCCACCTGCCAAAGCCCTGTTAGTCCCGCGGGGACGCCGAACCGCTCGAAATGGTGCGGCGCGTAGAGCGTGAGCTCATAGGGAATTGACGGCCGCGGTCCGATGAGCGACATATCGCCCCGGATCACGTTCAGGAGTTGTGGCAGCTCGTCGAGGCTCATTCTTCGGAGCTGGCGACCAACGCTAGTGATGACGTCCGAGCGGTCGAGCTTGTAGAGGTTGCTCGAATCCGGCAACGCGTGGGGCGTCAGGATCCGCGTCAGGTATTCCCGATGTGGGGCGTGGTCCGTGCCATCGCGCATGGTCCGAAACTTGAGCATCGTGAACTCGCGCATGTTCATCCCAAGACGCACCTGGCGGAAAAAGACAGGACCAGGCGAGTCCCGGCGAACGAGGACCGCGATGATGAGCATGAGTGGCGCGATCAGCACGAGCAGCAGCGATGCGCCGACGATGTCGAGCCCGCGTTTGACGAGGCGGGACGAGCGAGAAATCCGGCTGGGCGTCAGACCGAGGAGCGGAAGACCCTCGATCCCATGGACCACGGTGTTAGGGCTGACGGCCTCGTACAGGCGCGGCACGACGTCGATCTGGACGTCATGCGTCCGCAACGCGCCGACGAGCTGCAGCATTCGCTCACTTCGCTCCTGCGAGAACGCCACGATCACCCGATCGACGTTGTGGAGCCGAACGATGTCGACGATCTCATCGGGTTCGCCGAGGTGCGGAACGTCCGCGAGGTCGTGACGGAACGTCTTTGGCGTAGCGTCGACATACCCGAGAAGGTTGATCCGGTACTCCGGGTGTTGACGGAGTTTTCGACCGATTAACTGCCCGACGTCACCGGCACCGACGATCACCGTGTTCTGGACGTAGCCCGGGTGACGACGCGCCAGAGCTCGTGCGGCCAGTCGCGCGGCGATGACCCCGAGGAGTGCGAGCAACCAGAACGTCGCGAGCTTCATCTGGTCCGGCCGTATCAGACCAAAGAGCCACGAAATGGCGTAGTAGAGCCATACGACGACGGTGACCAGATGGAAGACGTTCAGCACCTCATCGGCGGCCGAGTGCGTCGCACGCTCCTCGTCACGGTCGTAGAGTCCATAGAGCTTTGCCGCGATGATCCACACCGGCAGCGTGAGCGCGAAAATCAGCGCTTCGGTGGCGGCTCCGACTCCGCCGGTCAAGTCTTTCTCCGGAAAGAGCAGCTCGGTTGCGGCGAAGGCGGCCAAGAGGCCGGTGATGTCAGCGGCGACCAGCGCTCGCCGGACGAGCCAGCCGCGGCGAATACGTCGAACCTGCCCGGCTCGGGGCTTCTCGGTCGGCGCGCTCGGTGCGGCGGTGCCGTTACGCCGTAACCGAACTACGTCCATCGCGTCTTCCATGTTCCCGACCGCCGGAGGCGATGCAGACGAGGCGCGTGACTCTGACCCACCCCTAGAGATCATGTCCGTCCCCGACCCTCCAAGCGCTCACGATGACGAGGGAAGGGACGGCAGACGACCCGCCGCGCGGACCCGAAAACACGCCACGTATCGTTGACAGAACGAAGAATAACGTCACAATTGTCCCCAAGATCCCTTCCCAAGATCCCTCCCCAAGGTTACCTCCCCACAGTTACCCCCCCCGGGGTACTTCAAACTGTAGGTCAGGAAGTCGCGCACCACAAGACCCAATTAGCAGCCGACTAGGATCTCTCGCGCCGTCGAACGACCGTTCCCTTCCTGAGCCTCTCCGATCCCGGTTTGTCCTGTCCACGTGTTGTGCGACGCCAGGCGCGTCATCCTCGATTGACGGCGCCACGGGCGACTTGACCCTTTATCTGTCGAACGCCCGTGCCAGCGCTCCCTGGAACGACGTGAAAGCAAGTCTCCGCCCTCAGCGACGTCTGCGCGCTCTTGGGCACGCGGGTCAAGAGGTGCGCATGAAGGGCGTGCGGCAGTATTGCCAGGTGGTGTCGGTAGAGTGCGCTGCGATCGCCTCGACGAGGCGGGGTGCACGTTGGGTAGGTGGACACCACCAGGTTGCGCGCGACCGGGGGCCCGTGCTCTGAGCGGCGACTTGTGGACGGCGGCGACCCGCGGAGCCGCCTGTACGCACTTGCTTGTCAGGTACCGCGGAAGTACTCGTGAACCGCCTCGCACACCTTGTCGAGTTGCGGCTCGGTGATGCCTGGAAACAGCGGGAGCGAGAGGCCTTCGCGTGCCAGCGCTTCGGCGACCGGAAAGTCGCCGGAGGCGTAGCCAAGGCTGCGGAACGCCGGCGAGAGATGAACCGGCTCCGGGTAGTGGCGCCCCGTCTGTATGCCGCGATCGCGGAGAAACGCGGCAAGCTGCTCAGGATGCGGGCTTCGCACGACGAAGAGGTGCCAGACCGGGTCGCTTCCGTCGGGCTGTCGGGGCAACTGAAGACCATCGAGCCCGGACAGAGCCTGCGTGTAGAAGTGGGCGGCGGCTTGTCGCTGCCTGTTCCACTCTGCGAGTAGTGGGAGCTTCTCGAGCAGCACGATCGCCTGGATCGTGTCGAGCCGAGCGGTGTAGCCGCTGTACTCGTGGTGGTACTTTCGCACTTCGCCATGGGCACGAATGGCCCTTGCCTTGGCGACGAGTTCATCGTTCTCGCTAACGATGGCCCCGGCATCGCCCATCGCACCGAGGTTCTTCGAAGGGTAAAAACTGAACGCTGCGGCGAGCCCGACGCTTCCAGAACGCAGACCGTCACGCCGTGCCCCGTGTGCTTGGCAGGCGTCCTCGATGATCTGCAGGTCGTGCGCCTTGGCAATGCGAGACAGCTCCCGCATGTGCGCCATCTGTCCGTAGAGATGGACGGGCATGATGAATGACGCCGCACCCGCTGCGAGTTCCGACAGACCAGTGTCGATGTTGTAGTCGTCGTCGCTCACATCGACAATGACCGGAGTTCCGCCGGCCTGGAGCACTGCCTCGACCGTCGCGGCGAATGTGCTCGCCGGGACGATCACGCCGGCACTGGCAGTGAGCCCCCCGGCGAGTAGAGACAGACGAAGTGCATCGAGACCGCTCGAGACACCAACGCAGTGCCGGCGCCCGGAGTACTCGGCGAAGTGTCGCTCGAACTCGGCGACTGCCTGACCATTGGTGAAGTCACCGTCGTCGATCATCTTGGCGATCCGGACGAGGACCTGCTCCTTCACCGCGCTGTTCATCGGCTGCAGGTCCACAAACGGTACATGCACGGTCGTCGGAGCCGTCACACCCCTCGCCTCAGACCGGTTCGAGAATCATCTTCATTACGTCGTCGACAACCGCACCGACGCCAGTCGATGACGTGGGGTACAGAAAGTGGGAGCTCGATAGCCAATTGGCGAGAAGGTTCGCGTGCGTCAACGTCCGCGTGCCAAGCCCATCGGACTTCCCGAGGAGTCCGAACCGATCCGCGCGAAAGTGAGGCCCTCGCTTCGGAGTATCGCGAACGTCTCGCCGAATCCGCGGGCGGTAGGCAGCACCTCGTGCCTCGCTTCCTCGAAGCGACGTCGAATGGAAGCATGGATCGAGCTTGCGGCGGATTGTCGATGGCGACCGAGGCTCTCATGCGTCGTCAACTCGATCGAATCGTACGCATCGGCGTATTTGGCTGGGTTCTATCGGGAGCCATTCGAGTCGCTCGCGCGATCGCCTGACAGCCGTGTTGACGCGTCTGGGGTTGCATGAGGCTCACATCCCTACCGGGGGCTCGATTGCCGTCTTCGAAAGTAGTCAGGGTCGTCTTATAACTCGTGCAGGGACACCCGCGACCGTCTCGCCGGGGGCGACGTCACGGGTAACGACGGCACCCGCCCCGATGAGCGCTCCGGAGCCGATGCGGACTCCGCCCATGATCACCGCGCCCGAGCCGAGGGCCGCGCCGCGCTCCACGATGGTCCCCTCGAGCGACCAGTCGGCCTCGGTCGTGAGCGCGCCTGACGCATTCGTCGCACGTGGAAATCGATCGTTGATGAACATTGTTCCATGGCCCACAAAGACCTCGTCACCGATCTCGACGCCTGTGCAGATGAACGAGTGGCTCTGGATCTTGCACCGTGCTCCGACCACGGCCCCGCGCTGGATCTCGACGAATGGACCGATCCTTGTCCCGTCGCCCACGCGGCAGCCGTAGAGATTCGTGAATGCATAGACGACGACGTTCTCGCCGAACTCGACGTCGTCGATCAGTCGATACGGCGCAGCGTTCACGGGTTCACCGGGCATGGACTCTTGGCCTGCCTCAGGGCTGCTGGCGTCTGGTCGATTACCGCGTTTGACTCTTCGCCGGGCGCTCTGCGGTCTTCGGGTAGACGTCTTCGACGTCTGAGGGATAGGC
>JACDAF010000331.1 GCA_013695575.1 Chloroflexota bacterium
CTACACGCGGTGCACGCCCCCATCGGCCTCGATCTCGGTGGGCGCACACCGGCCGAGATCGCGCTCGCGGTGCTCGCGGAGATCACGCAGGAGCGCTACGGCGGGAGCGGCCGCCCGCTGCGGCTGGGCGATGACCTGTACGCGAGGGCCGTCGCCCGAACCTAGCGGTCCGTCCCAGGGATCGTGATGACCACCTTTCCCAGGGCGTGTCCCTGTGATCGAAGAGGGGCGCCTTGCGGCGCTCCTCTTCTCTTCCCTGGCGGAGCGGCCCCGTGGGCCTAGCCTCTGCGGACCTCCGGCTCGTCGGCGCCTTCGATCTCAGCCTCTTCGCGCTGCACACTCTCACCGACGCGTTCGGTGTCCTGTCTCTGCCGCTTGCCGACCGAGATCTCCTCCGTGACGACGGGCTCCTTCTCGATCCGTACCTTCTCCTCGCGGAGGGGCACCCGTACCTCGTCGTCGGAACCGACGCCGCCCGATGCGGGACGCTCTCCTACCGGGCGACGCTCGATCACAGCTTCCTCGCGCGTGACCGGGACCGCGATCTGCTTCGCGGACAGCACGCGCCGAAAGAAACCGAGCAGGCGGTCTGCGTGCTCATCGAAGCTGAAGAGCTCTCGGTTGCGCCAGGCATTTGTCCGGAGGGCGGCCATGCGATCGCTACTACGCAGCTGAGCCACAAGGTCGTCCGCGTCGGAGAAGGCGAGCCCGATGTCCAGCTCGTCCGCCAGCGACCGGCTGGCGACGACGGCACGCCCGTTGTCCCGCTGGATCAGCGGCAGCCCGGCGCAGGCGAGTGTCGCGAGGCGCGAGGGGATGTTGAGGTCTTGCCAGCGCGCGCCCGCGAGGTCGCCTGCGTTGTCGCTTCTGAAAACGTGCAGCCAGCCGGCGTCGTAACGCGAGAGCTCCGAGACCCACTGGCGTTGATCGACCTCTGGATGCAGGTGCAGGTGAGCTGGGGCGAGCCGCTGCGCTTCCCGCAGGAAAGGCGTCGCGTTCTGCTGAAAGAGCCGACCGTGAAGATGGACGTGCACGCCACGCGCGGCAAGCTCGCCGATCATCGAGGGATCGACGCCCATCATCCGGCCGGGGACCACCGTGTGGATCTCCCCGTCCTGCTCGGAAAGGCGGGGCGCACGCGCTTCGCTAAACCACTCACGCTTCGGCAGGTCGCCGTCGAGCACGAAGTCGAGGCCGTCTCGCCCGCCGTCCGGCAGCACCAGCCCCCACCAATCCCGGATCTCACGGCTCGAGTGGATCCGGCCGTCGGAGTAGGTCATGAGGTCGACCAGCTCATTCCAGGTCCCCTGCGAGATGCAGTGCCACGGGCCTTCCTTCAGATGCCACACGAACGGCACGCCAAGTCCCGCCGTCAGGACCTCGTGCGCGAGTGGGACGGCCTGCCAGTTCAGCAGCGCGTAGATGATGTCGGGTCGCAGCTCGCGCACGGCCGCTTGCCAGTCGGAGCGCGGAACGTCTCGAACGTGGCCGAACGGGACCGGCCCGACAGTGGAGAACCAGTACGGATCGCTGGTCCAGAGCCCGTAGAGGCGGTGACCGCGCTCCTCGAGCGCGAGGATGCGCTCGCCGTTGTACGCGAGCTCCCCGACGAGGAGGATCTTCAACCCGTCCGCGGCGGCTGGCGTATCGGGCCGTTCGCGGAAGCGACGGTAGAGCTCGACCTCATCGGTCCGGTTGCCCACGGACGAGTGGAAGACGAGAGGTTCGCGGACGCCGTAGCGGGCTCGGTAGCGGTTCAGGCCCCCAGAGGGCGTCTCCCGGATGACCTTGTGGCCCTGGGCGGGATGATCGAGCCACTCGCATGTGACCTCGCCGGTCCCCACGAACGTACCGGCATCCCGCAGCTTCGACCAGAAAAGCCGGTCCAGATCATCCGATACGAGGTCTTGGCGTTCCGTCCACCGATCGAGAGTGGCGCGGTGGAGGACCTGCACGAGCTGGAGCGGTTCGCCGTCCGGCGCTCCCGCGCTGGACTGGTTGTGCCAGAAGCGAACGCCGGAGTAGGCAAGCACCGCGTCGGGCGCGCTCTCGAGGCGAGCGAGGAGCGTTGACAGGTGGCGCGGCAGGAAATGGTCATCGGACGGCAGGTAGGCGATCAGCGGCGCCCGCGCCTCCGCGAGTCCTCGGTTCACCGCGGCACCGAGGCCGCGGTTCCGCTCGAGCCTGATCGATCGGATCCGCGGATCAGCGAGGAATCGTTCGATGAGCGCCGCAGTCGCGTCGGTCGAGCCGTCGTCGACGATGATCAACTCCCAGCTCGTCAGGGTCTGCGCCAGCAGGCTCGCCACGGCGCGCGGAAGGAACGAGGCCTGGTCGAACGTCGGCATCACCACGGACAGCGCTGGCATCGGCGCCTGGGCGGCGTCGCTCGGCATACGACGCGACCCTACCTTGCGATGTCGTTCACGTCCTGCGGGTGCGGCGTGTCGCCCTCGGGCTTGTCGCTCGGCGCCGCGGGGCTGCCGCGACGCTCGGGCGTCAGGCCCTGCTCCTGCTCGACGACGCGCTCCTTCTCCACGTTGCCCGGCTCCGGCGACCGTTCGTCCATGCGACCCCCATGCGTGCACATCTCACACCAGCAGACCCTACGGCGTTCTAGCGTGTGAGGGATGGTGCGGACGTTCGGTGAGCTTCTGGAGCGATATGAGCGTGAGCTGTTCGCGTACGCGCTGCGGCTCTCCGCCGACCGCGACGAGGCCGACGACCTCTACCAGGACACCTTCCTCGCTGCGTTCCGCGCCTGGCCGCCACCGCGGAGCGGCAACGAGCGCGCGTGGCTGTACCGCATCGCGACGAACAAGGCGATCGACCGCTCGCGCCGCACGCGCCCCCGCGTGAAGCTCGAAGACATCGAGCTCGCCGCACCGGAGCGCGACAGCGCCACGACTCTGGACGTCGCGCGCGCGGTCGAGCTGCTGCCGCCCGGCCAGCGCGCGGCCTTCGTGCTGCGGCAGGTGCAGGGCCTGCCGTACGCCGAGATCGCGGAGACGCTCGGCTGCAGCGAGGTCGCGGCCCGCGCGCGCGTGTCGGAGGCCACCAAGGTCGTGAGGAGGAGGATCGCATGACGCTCGACACACTCATCGCCGAGGCGCGATCACGACTGCTCGCACGCGCGCGGCGCGAAGGGCTCGCGGACGTGGGGTACGCGGTCGTCGAGTCGCCGCTGGGCCCGCTCTGGATCGCGGTCGGGCCCCGCGGTGTGGCCGTGATCAGCTACGGGGGTGCGCCCAACGCCGCGGATCTTGGCCGGCTCGTGCGCACCTACGGCCCGGGCATCGTCCCGGACGCGCGACGTACGGCCGCGGTCGCGCGTGAGCTGGATCAATACTTCAGCGGTCGACGTCGTTCGTTCGACGTCGCCTTCGACCTCAGCGGCCTCACACCGTTCCAGCAAGGGGTGCTGCGCGCGACAGCACGCGTCCGATACGGCGACCTCGCCACCTACCGGACGGTCGCACAGCGTGCCGGTAACGCAGCCGCGGCGCGCGCGGCGGGCGCGGCCGTCGGCGCGAACCCGATCCCCATCGTCGTCCCGTGCCACCGTGTCGTCGCGAGCGACGGCAGCCTCGGCGGCTACGCGGGCGGGCTCGACGCGAAGCGTCGGCTCCTTGCGATCGAGCGCGGCGACGACGTGCCGACCGGCGGGTGGTTGCGCTCCGGCGACCCGTGACCGCACCAGGAGTGAGGGCACCTCGCCCCGCTTGCCTCGCATGCTCCAGGATCTCTCGCCAGACTACGATGCCCGCGTGCCGGACGCCGGGATCCTCCTCAAGTACGTCCACATCCTCGCCGCGATGGTCTATGTGACCGGCTACATCGCGGGAGCGCTCCTCCAGGTGTGGTCCGGACGGGCGACCGACTGGGCGACGCGCGGCACGCTGATGCGCGCGGCGAACTTCTTTTCCAACCGCGTCCTGGTGCCGGGGTTCGTCGCCGCGGCGGTCCTGGGCCTCATCGCGGCCGTCGTCCTGGGCTATCCGATCCTGAGGGGCTGGATCCTCTACGCGCTCATTCTCTACGTCATCCTGCTCGTCGTGGGTCTCGGGTACTGGGCACCGCTCGGCAAGAAGCTCGACGCCGCGATCGCCTCGACCGACGAGAGAGCCTTCGCGACATTGCGTGACCGGAGCGCCACGATCTACGTCTCGATCGTCGACGGGATCCTGCTCTTGCTCCTCATCTACCTAATGGTGGCGAAGCCCTCGTAGGGGCCGATCCGGCGCAC
>JACDAF010000332.1 GCA_013695575.1 Chloroflexota bacterium
GCCCACGCTGGCGCCAACGCCGACCGTGCCCCTGCCCACGCTGGCGCCATTGCCCACGCTGGCGCCGCTGCCGACCGCAACGCCCCTGCCCACGCTGGCGCCATTGCCCACGCTGGCGCCATTGCCCACGCTGGCGCCGCTGCCGACCGCAACGCCCCTACCCACGCTGGCGCCATTGCCCACGCTGGCGCCGACGCCGACCACAGTGCCCGTGCCGACCCCCGGTCTGTGAATCGCGCCGCGTTCAGGACGACATCGATGACCCCCCGGCTCGCGGCATTGGAAGGGTGTCCATGCCTGAGATCGCGGGCGACCAACGGTTGACGCGCCGTGGGGAAGGTTCTGCTGTTCGTCCTCATCGTGGCCGCGGGTGCTGCGGCGTCATTGGACGCGAGCGAGCGCGGGATGTTCAGCGAGCCGCGAGGGAGCGTACTCGTCATCGAGGGCCAGGGACCGCTGTTCAGTGCGGGTGACGATGGCCTGACTCGCGGTTCCAGCGGGAATGGTCGGATCGGCCTGCTCTTCGCCGCCCAGTCGCCGGCCGTGATGCGCGACGCCGCGATCGAGCTGCGCGACCACGCCGTCCCGGCGACCTTCGCTCTCAGCGCTGCCGCCACGATCGCGAATCCGTCGCTCCCGGGGGATCTGCGCCGCGCGGGCCACGAGATCGCGCTCGCGGGCTTCGGCCCACACGATAGCGCCCGCCTCCCGTTCTGGCTGTGGGCGGGCGAGCACACGCTGGCCCGCCGGATCATCGAGGCGTCCGGCGCCGGACCCGTCCTGGTCTATGCCGGCGAGCGGCTCGCCGCGCCGCCGTTCGATGCCACCGGGGCGATCCTCGCGCGTCGCGCGGCGGCCATCGGACTCATTCCCGCCACCGGTGTCGGTGACCTCGATGACCCCGGGCTGCCGATATCCCCCACTGACGATCCCGACGGGATCCTGATCCTGCTCGGGGATCGTGCTGCGGACCTCTCGGCCATCCGGCCGGTGGTCGCTTTCATCGGCGTTCACCGTCTGATCCCCTCCCGCGTGAGCGACATGGCGGCGGTGGCGTCCGATGCCCCGAGCCAGACCGGCACCCTGCTGGGTGCGGTGGCCGTGTGGTCGGTGCAGCTCGCGCGGGCAGCCGGCGCGCTCGCTCACGCCCTGATTGTCGTAATCACGCTTCTGGCCCTGGTCCGTCTGGTCATCGTCCTCATTGTCGCCGTCCGCCGATCGGCGCGACCCGAGAGATCGCCCCTCGTATCGGGCCGTCTCGCCGTACTCGTGCCCGCATACAACGAGGAGGTCGTGATCGGCAACACGCTTCGCGCGATCCTGCGCAGCGTGCACACCGACCTCGAGGTGGTGGTCATAGACGATGGATCGGGCGACCGGACGGCGAACGAAGCGCGGAAGGTCGCCGAAACGGATGAGCGGGTCCGCGTCATCGTGCAGCCGAACGGCGGCAAGAGCAGCGCGCTGAACCGGGGACTGGCGGCGACGACCGCACCGTACATCGCGGTCGTCGACGCCGACTCGCTCGTCGAACCCGAAGCCTTCGGGGAGCTGCTGCGGCCCTTGTCCGATCCGAAGGTCGGTGCCGTTGCCGGGAACGTAAAAGTCGGCAACAGGGGCGGCCTGCTCGGTGCGATGCAGCATCTTGAATACGTCGTGAGCATCAACCTGGACCGCCGCTTCCTGGACGCTGTCGACTCCGTCATGGTCGTTCCGGGAGCATTGGGGGCCTTCCGCCGCGATGTGATCGAGCGGGCCGGCGGATTTCCCCTGAACACGATCGCCGAGGATGCCGACCTCACGGTCGCGATCGGGCGGCTCGGGTTCCACACGCGCCACTCGTCCAGCGCGCGGGTGTGGACGGAGGTCCCGAGCGGCTGGACGGCTCTGCGCCGGCAGCGGTTCCGCTGGTCGTACGGCATCCTGCAAGTCCTCTGGAAGCACCGGGGCGCGATCCTCAGCCGGAGGGCGACCAATGTGGGTCGTCTCGGGATCCCATACACGGTCATGTTCAGCTACCTCCTTCCAGCGCTCACGCCGATCACAGATCTCGGGTTCGTCTACTGGCTCGTCGTCGGCCCGCAGGCGCAGCTCGTCGGGCTATACGCGCTGTTCCTTGCGCTGCAGCTCGTCGTGGGAATGGTGGCGCTGCGCTTCGATCGCGAGCCCATGTGGCACGCGCTGCTCGTCGTGCCTCAGCGCCTGGGCTACGTCCAGTTACTGGCGCTCGTCGTGCTGTCCGCGCTCTCGGCCGCGCTCGCCGGCGTCCCCGTCGGCTGGGGGAAAGCGCTGCGGCGGGGGCTGCAGGATCTGGTATCGGGGCAGGTCCGCGACGCCGAAGGCCCCCCGTGAGCCCGCTCCGGGCACTGCTGCTCGCGGCGGCGCTCTCGGCTTGCGGGCTCGTGGGGGAGCCCTCGCCCGAGATCAGGCTCCAGACCGTTGCGCCGCAGCCAACGGCCCGCGCGCCGGTGCCAGGTAGCGGAGCCGGAGTGATCGTGTTCACGTTCGACGACGCGCTTCTCTCCCAGCTCGACGCTGCGAGGCTGCTGGAGGACCACGGCTACCGCGGCACGTTCTATGTGGCCGCCGGCCAGCTGAGATCGCGCTATTCGTACGTGAGCTACGCGTCGGAGAGCGAGGTCCGATCGCTCGCGCGCCGCGGGCACGACGTCCAGTCTCACACCGTCACGCACACGGATCTGGTGACGCTCACCGCGGAGGAGCTGGACAAGGAGCTGCGCGGCGCGAAGGCGATCATCGAGGGCTTGTCGGGAAAGCCGGCAGGGCATCTCGCCTACCCGTATGGGGCGCACGACGACCGTGTGGTCGCGGCAGTCCGTGGCGTCTACCAGACCGGGAGGGCCTCGAGCGCGGACCATCCACGCTTCTGGCAGGAGGTCCTGGAGGCCGGAGATCGCTTCCGTCTGCCCGCCCTGGTCGTGACTGCGACAACGAGCCTCTCTCAGGTGGAGCGTTATGTCGATCTCGCATTGCAGGACGACGCCCGCCTGATCCTCGTCTTCCACAACATCCGCGAGAATCCGGCCGGCTACGACTGGAGTCCCCAACAACTCGCCGCGCTCCTGGCCCATGTCGCCCGCCGCGACGCGCGGGTGCGAACGATGTCCGAGCTGTTCGCGTCCGACTAGGCCACCCTTTGGCCAGCCCGCGCGCCGACGCGCTCATCCCGCGACCGAGGATGCGACCTTCTCCGGCGTGAAGCCTTAGGGACCCTTCGGCTGATCGGGTGGCGCGGCCGAACCCCGGCGGCCTCTGCCACATGCCGATTCTGCTCTGCCGCAGCACGACTTGCCGGTCCGGGTC
>JACDAF010000346.1 GCA_013695575.1 Chloroflexota bacterium
CTGAGGGGCTCCTTGCCGGGCTCGTACCTTTCGACTCGCTCGTAGAACCCATGTTCAAGTTGCGCGACGACCCGCGAGTCACTCGCCTGGGCAGCTGCTTGAGACGGTGGAGCCTCGACGAGCTCCCGCAGTTCGTAAACGTGCTCAGGGGCGAGATGAGCCTGGTCGGCCCCAGGCCGGAAGAACTGGGCCTCGTCGAGCGCTATAAACAGGACGCGAGGGTTCGACTCGACGTAAAGCCGGGATTGACCGGACCGATGCAGGTCTACGGAAGGGGCCAGCTCACTTTCACAGAGCGGCTCGCCGTCGAGCGCGACTACGTCGAGAACCTCTCGATTGGGAGAGACCTCCGCGTCATCGGCATGACGCTCGCGGTGGTTTTCGGCCGCCGCGGCGCCTACTAGCTGACGCCTTGCCACTCCGGCTTCAACTCTGGAGCTGGAACTACGAGCCCGAGCCGACCGCAATGGGGCCGATCGCAGCCGTCTGGGCACGAGAGATGGCGGGTCGGGGTCACGACGTCGAGGTCGTCGCGGCACACCCGCACTATCCGCCGGACGTGTGGCCGCAACGCCTTCGGCCGTATCGAGAGACGCGCGACGACATCCGTATCCTCCGCCTCCCGCTCTGGATCGGACACGGGACCTCGGTCCAGCGAATCCGTGAGGAGCTCACCTACGCTGTCTCGGCAGCCGCCGCCGTGCCGTTCGTTCGACGACCGGACGTAGTCGTCGCCGTTTCGCCTTCGTTCCTCGCTCTTGCGCCGACGATGGTGAATGCGAGGATCCGTCGCCGCCCCTGGGTTCTCTGGCTGCAAGACATCCTCCCCGATGCCGCAGCCACGACTGGCCTCGTCAGCAGCGGGATCGCCGTTGACGTCGCTCGCGCGCTCGAGCGCGCTGCCTACCGGTCAGCTGCTCGCATCGTCGTGATCTCCGACACGTTCTCGGAGAACCTGCGCCGCAAGGGCGTTGGACCCGAACGGATGGCCCGGATCTACAACCCCGCGACCATGGACTTCCGACGCACCGCGACTCGCGTCGAGAACCCTGCGCGAATTCTCTGCATGGGGAACATAGGCCACTCGCAGGGTCTCGCCGATCTGGTGCGAACCTTTCAAGCGACGGATGTCGCGCGAGTCGCACGACTAGTCATTGTCGGCCACGGGGAGCTTGCAGGCGACGTTCGCGACGCGATTACGAGCAAGAGCGTCTCGATGCTCGGTCTTGTCGACCGGGAGCGCCTCGAGGCCGAGCTCGGGCGCACCTCGTTAGGACTCGTCAGCCAACGACCCGACATCGAGGAGTTCAACGTGCCGTCGAAGCTGATGAATCTGATGGCGCGAGGAATTCCCGTGCTCGCGAACGTCTCGCCACGCTCGGAGACCGCGCGGATCGTCTCCGTGTCGGGCGGCGGGTGGGTTGCCGACAGTGGACAACCGCACTCGTTCGCGGAGGTGCTCTCTATCGCTCTTCGGTCGAACGAGCTCGAGGCGCGCGGCGAGCGGGCGTCGGCATTCGCACAGGCGCACTTTCACCCGACCGTCTTCGCGCAGAGGTTCGAGGAGGTGCTCGCAGATGTTGCGGTGCGACCTCAGTCGCGCACGGCTTGAATCGTCAGCTTGTTACCAAGCTTCCCGGCGACGGCGTTGAATGCCGTAACCGCGGCGGTAGCAGCCGGAAAAAGCGGGCGCGACGAGAAGAGACGCATTGCGGGGCCAGGCTCGTGGCGATAGAACATCCCATAGCGTCGTGCCTCGACGATGCGAAACCCGTGGCCCTCGAGAAGCTCTATGAACTCGACGGGATCGACGCGTTCGATCCGATTGCCTGCCTCCTCCTCGACGTCTGACAGGCGAAGCCGAACTGCGATCTGCGTCGCAAGGGCTCGCGCGGGCTCACTGATCGATACGGCCCGGGCGGCGACTCGAGCCATCTCGGCGAGCCCGGCGGCCGGTCGCTCGAGGTGGTGAAGGCCGTCGTGTACGTAAACGAGATCGACCGACCGGTCACGGAAAGGCAGTCGCTCGATATCCGCGACGATAGGAGTGAGTTCGAAACCGAACCTGCACGCTCGCTCGCTCGCGCGACTCGCGGCACCGACTGAGATGTCGGCGAGCATGACGCGAGCGCCCAGCCGAGCGAGAAACTCCGCATCCATTCCGGAACCGCCGCAAACGCTGAGCGCGGTGGGGCCGGCTGCGAGGTGATTGAGCGCTGAGACGCTGCGTCGAAACTTCTCGTCGATCAACCATCGGTAGAGGTGCGGTGTCCCATGCGGCCTCGTGATCTCGAACTCTGCCTCAGCCGCGTCGAAGAAGCGTGCCTGTTCATCCTTGTGGGCGTCACGGTCGGGGGCGAGGACGGGAATGCCGTCGACGATCGGATAGATCGCACGACACCCACGGCATTGCGCCTGCTCGCCCGACCAACTCAATGACGCACGGCAGATCGCGCAGGCGAGGATGTCCCGCGCTTCGGTCACCATCGTTCGCCCGCACGCAGACGCTCGAGACCGAGATAGGGGTCGTAGGCCTCGCAACTCAGGAGATGCTGCATGCAAACCGGATGCTTGCCAGCGAATGGCACCGGTCGGTACTGCGGCGCAAGAGCATCGAGCAGATGTCGGTCGTAGGCACGGCGCGAGAGCATCAACCGCGCCAGGATTCCCCGCAGGCGATATGCCGGATCGTTGCGGTAGAGCCTCGCATGGCTGACGTGTTTGTTGAGAATGTTGATCGGAAAGCACCAGCCGTAGTGGAGGATCATCTCCGCGCTGCGTTCGATCGGTGTGCCGCTGACCTCGAACGTAAAGCCGTCGCCGACCGAGCGCGCCTCGGCGAAAGCTGGAAAGAGGCGGACATACTGCTCCGGCAAATCGCCCGCGACGACGGTGTCGAAT
>JACDAF010000361.1 GCA_013695575.1 Chloroflexota bacterium
CCTCGACGTGAGCATTCACTGGCGCGCGTTGAAACTCGAGGATAAATAGCAGCCCGGCTATTTCTCACTTCTTCTTTTTCTTAGTCTCAGGATGGCTGGCGACATACGCCCTGAGAGCGTTGTTGACGAAGCCGAGCCGCATGAACGATTCCGGTGGCTTAACCGAGTCGAGCGTGCCCATCGCCACCTGTATCTCCTCCATGCGCCGTACCCATTGAGCCATGGCCCCTGACTTGTTGGCAGCGAGCATTTGCTTTGGGGTCAGCCAGGTGATGAGGTCGTACTGTTGATAGAGGGGACCGCGGGGCACCTTCCCAAACCTGGCAACGATGTTCACAGTCTGATTGCGATGCGCCGCTCGATACGCGATCGCCCGGACTGCGACGGACACGAACCTCTTCACGGCGTTCGGGTTGGTGTTGATCAGGTTGTCCGATGCGGCCAAAACACCCGGTAGCGGCGAGTTCGCGAAGTTCGACAAGCTTCCGATGATGACCGTGTTGGGTGCCTTTTCGATGATCGTGCCTGCGAACGGATAGAAGACCGATACGGCTGGGACCGAGCCGCCGAGGAAGGCCGAGACAGCCGTTGGGGGATCCATTGGGACGGCTTTCACATCCTTGAAGGTCATGCCGGCGGCGGTCAGCGACTGATACAGGAGCATGTGAGAAGCGCCATTAAGCGAGTATCCGATCTGCTGTCCTCGCAGGTCGCTTACCTTCTTTATTCCCGAGTCAGGTCGTGCCAGTATGACAACCTCCCCGCGGTTGGAGATCTCGTCAAGACTGATGATTTTGCCGATACCTTTCGCCGTCGTCCAAATGGCTGGCCCACCGAGATACTCGATATCCAAGCTGCCCCCAGCCATGGCGGCCGCTTGGGCTGGGCCGCTCGTGAACGGGACCCACTTGATGTTGAGGCCGGCCTCCTTGAACCAACCAAACTTCTCCCCGATCGCGGCAACCCCAGCACCCGTTACCGCCGGGATGTACCCGGCCGTCAGGTTGGTCGTCTGCTGCGTGTCGGCAGCGCGCTCTGTGCCGGCCGCGCCGGCGGCGCCAACCGAGGTGACAGATAGAGCGATGACGATAACCGCCGCGCGGATGCACGTAAACTTGAAGGCTCCGATACGCGATCCCCGCCTACGAAAAGTCACTTTCATCTCCTCCTCCTGGATGGCTTGTCAGTTTGATCTAGAGAAGCGGCCTCGACTCGCCTACGCAGAAGCAATACTCGTACTCAGAGGGCCTCACCTCCCACCATTGGCCGCCACACCTCGCGCCAGACGGTCGCCCTCGAAGCCACGAAGGCCTCTGAAAGTCGGGTTTCCTGCGTTCGTGGATACGGCAGGTCGACGTCGATGATCTTGGTGATGCGGCCCGGGTTGCTTGCCATGACGACGACGCGGCGCGCGAGATACACAGCTTCGTCCACGTCGTGTGTGATGAACATGATCGTCGTCCGCTCTTGTCCCCACGTATCGAGAAGCTGCTCTTGGAGCGTGACTCGGGTCATGGCATCCAGGGCGCCGAACGGCTCGTCCATCAACATCACGACGGGCTGGACGGCGTACGCGCGCGCGATGGCGCACCGCTGCTTCATCCCTCCTGACAGCTCTTTCGGCAGCGTGTCGGGGAAGTCTCCGAGGCCGACGAGTTCGAGGTAGTGGTCTACGACCCCGCGGAGCTGCGACCGGCGCACGCCACGCAGCCTGAGTCCAAACTCGACGTTCTCCCGTACGGTCATCCATGGGAACAAGGCGTACTGCTGGAAAATGACTCCACGCTCGGGCCCGGGACCGGTGACGGCCACGCCGTCGACCGTGACGTGCCCCGATGTCGGCTCGGTCAGGCCGGCTATGACGTTCAGCAACGTGGTTTTCCCGCACCCGCTAGGACCTACTAGCGCAACTATCTCCCCCCCGCCGCATGCGAGGTCGACGTCGTCGAGCGCTACGAATGGAGGCGTGCGCGCCTTTGTGAAGATCTTTGTCAGGCCGTCCACGCGAATGTCCACTACCGACGCTCCTGCCAATGGGTTGCCTTGCGATGAACGAGTGCGACCGCGCGATCCATCGCTAGCCCGATGAAGCCGATGGTGATGATCGCGACGAAAATCGACGGCACCTCGAAGTAGAGGGCGGACCGCTGGACGAGATAGCCGAGGCCGGATGAGGCGGCGATCAACTCTGCCGCCACGAGGGTGCCCCACGCGGCACCGAGCGAGATGCGTGCGCCGACGAGAATGAAGGGCAGCGAAGACGGGACGACCACGCGTCGGAAGATCGTCCCGTCGTTGGCCCCGAGCACTCGTGCGGCGTTGATGAGCGTTCCGTCGACATCGAGGACGCCCTGGTACGTCGCGACGACCGTAGGAAGGAACGTCGCAACAGATATTACGAGCACCTTGGGGAACTCCCCGATACCGAAGGCGATAACGTAAAGGGGGATGAGAGCGAGTGCCGGGATCGTCCGAAAGAACTGCACCCACGGCTCGAGCAATCCGCGGCCCCACCGATACCAGCCCATCGCGAACCCGAACGGGATAGCGGCAGTCACGCCGATGACGAAGCCCAGAGTCACTCGCCGGACGCTCGCGACGATGTCGTCGATGAACGCGCCGCGCTCGTATTCGCTCCGAAACGCGCGGGCGACGGTCTCCGGAGGCGGGAGGAGCCCATTGCCGACAAGCCGCGCGAGGATGCTCCAGAGCGCAAAGCCGAGCGCAATGGTCGCGACGTAGTACGCGAGCATGGGTAGCCGGTTGAGTCGCGTCAGCACGCGACCCACGACCCCAGATCGCCGGGGTATCGCTCGCGCTTGGACAGGCACGGGATCGAGGCCTACCTTGCCGGAACCCGCACTCCCCAGTCGAGTCATGTCGGTCGTGGTGACGGAAGTTGCGCGGGCGATCTCCTGTCCAAGGGGCTTTCTCATTCTGAGTGATGGTATACCATACTCACGGCGCTCGATTCTCGGGCGCTTGGGCTCGCGCAGACACCCGAACCCAAGACATCGTGCCGAACTCCGCATCCAAACGGCACGGAGGTGCCGGTACCAATCCTCCGCTGGTGGCACCACGTGATGAGACGGTCGTCGTGTCTCGAAGTTGCCGGACGTTCCCCCACGCGCACACCGCTGGATCGCGACGCTGATCGGGCACGGTACAACGTCGTCCCAGTTTCAGACCGCGGTGATGCCGCCGTCGCATGTGAGAGCGGATCCGGTGCAGTAGGCTGCCTCGTCGCTCGCGAGGAAGAGAATCGCGCTGGCGACCTCGTCGGCAGATCCCGTACGACCGAGCGGCACGCTCTCCAGCATTGCCTCGCGCCTCGAGTCGTCCTGCATGATCGACGCGACGAGCGGGGTGTCGGTGAACCCCGGGATGACGCAGTTGACCCGGATCCCTTCCCGGGCGTAGTCGTTCGCCATCACGCGCGTGAGCCCGTACGTTCCCGCCTTGCTCGCGGAGTACGCGTCGAATCCGCGCGCGCGGCCGAAGAGACCCGTTGGGGAAGCGGTGATCACCACGCTCCCGCCGCCGGACGCGAGTAGAGCCCGCACCCCATGCTTGCAGGTGAGGAAGCAACCCGTGAGGTTCACGTCGAGCGTGCGCCTCCACACATCGAGTGAGAGCCGATCCGCTCGATCGTCCTCCCCGAAGAGCTGGATGGCGGCGTTCGCGACGACGATGTCGAGTCCCCCGAACGCCGCGGCGGCCTCGCCGACGCTTACTTCGACCGAAGGCTCCGATGTGACGTCGGTGTGAATCGCGCGGGCCTCGAGACCGTGCTCGCGAAGCCTCTCCGCAGCACTCTCAGCTGCCGGTAGATCGATGTCGAGGAGCGCGACCGCAGCCCCCTCGCGGGCGAGGCGCTCCGCTGTAGCCCGCCCGATTCCCGATCCTGCTCCCGTCACGATCGCCCGCTTCCCTGCGACACGACCGCTTATCGGACATCCGATCGCTTTCATGGATGGCGGTAGCGGCGGAAGACAGCCGAGACGGACGCCGGCCGGTCGCGTAGGAGCCAACGACCGAACTCGCGAGCATCGTCGGCGCCGGGAGCTCCGACGAGGTACTCGACCTTCGACTTGCCGTCGACGCGAGCGAGCATCAGCGCTCCGAGCTGGAGCAGGGCCTCCTGCTCGACGAGCTCGAGCTCTCTCACCTCGAGCCCGTTGCAGTAAGCCTCCCAGAAGGCGGCCGCGAGCGCACGGAAGCCCTCGCGATGCTCGACAGCTCGGAATCCCTTGAGCAGCATGTGGTTGACGAACGTCGCCACGTCGTAGCCCGG
>JACDAF010000367.1 GCA_013695575.1 Chloroflexota bacterium
CCTCTGAAGCGAGCGTCCGTAGCATCCGGGTGCCCTTCTTTGGCCACAGAGCGCCCGTACACGTCATTGCGACTGACTCGTACCGGGCGCGTGCTTCTTCGCTCCAGACCTGCACGAACGCGGTGAAGCGCTTCCCTGCCACAGGGCCTTCCTTCGGGACGATCCAGTCCGGCTCGGCCGGATCCGAAGCGCTCGTGGCGAATGGGACGGTCGCCAACAGAGCGACAGCGAACCCAATGATGAGGACGACGCGTAGCCGCACGTTCATAACGGTAGCGCGCGGCTGTCAAACGAAAGCTTAGGATTTCGTTAACTCGTTCGGCCGATCAGTTTGCTCGATCCGAAGTCCCGCGATCAGATCGACCCGATGCCGCGCCGCGCCGGGTCGTGCGGTCGCCTCTTGGAAATGATCCTACTGAAGCGGTCGCAGCACCCGGAGCATCGCGACAACCTCATCAATCGCCAAGTCGGCGCGTCCCTTGACAAGCGTTCCGCCGACGACCACGGCGAAGTACACGCGCGTCTTATCCTCGATGACGAAAACGGTTCGCTCGACGCCGTCCACAACCACGTCCTGCGCGCTACCGCTCTCGCGAAACGCAGCCAAGCGAGCATTCGCGTCATCGGTACCGGCCTTATGCTCGGTTAGAACGATCGGCACGTGGCGCTCGTTCGCCGCGACATACCCGAGAAACAGTTCAGGCTCAGTGGAAATGGCGGCGGCGGACTCGGCCTTGTACTTCTGGAAAGAGAGGACGCGCAGCCGTCGACCCTCGAAGGTTGGACCGAGCGTGTACACGCGAAACGGGACAACAGACGGAAGCTTCGTAAGGGCGGGCCGGCGGTCCCGGTACGCCCAGTCGCCTTTGCCCAGCGAGAAGAAATCCGGCGGCAACTCCGCCTCGGACATCTCTTCAAGCCGCACGTCAATGTGGAATTCTCCATCACCAGTGCGGCTCATGTAGCGAATCGGAAGTAGCGTCCGCTGATCGACTTCCATCACGAATTCAGACGTGCCTTCCCTACGGCTGCTGGCTCGCGTCGACGTCAGGTTCCACGTCGGACGGCGGCCCACCTGGCCAGCTCCCGAAACCTTCGCAAGGCCAGCATCGAGCATTCGACTCGGCCGTAGGAGCTCCGAAGAGTCGACGAGGAACGGATGACTCGGATGCAGGTCCTTGTAGATGAACCGTCGAGACGGTCTAAGTGACCCGAACCGCACTACCGCGGTGCCGTCTTGCAGCGTCGTTTCGCGCAGAGTGACGCCGCTCGTCCCGACGACCTCGTATTCGACGCGGCGCGTGACGCCGGTTTCGCGGTTGAGCCATTCCTCGCTGCGGACACGACCCCGTTCGTCGATCAGCCGCGCGTGGGTGATGCCGATGCCGCGCCATGCGAGCGAGGCAGGCTCAGGAATCAGGCTTTCGCCCGCTTTAGAAACGTCGAACCAGAATACGCCGACGAGCGCAGCGATTCCCGCTAGCACGACCGCTAACGGGACTCCCAAAAGCCTGAAGGTGGAAGCTCTAAAGCGCATTTATGCGCACTGGCCAGCCGTTGTAGCAGTTGGTCGTCCGCTCCGCTGAACGGAAACACCGAGACCTGCGGCGAAGTAGATTCCCGCGATCACGAGTAACAGCCCGCGTCTCTTAGAGAGGGCGGTCACGCTCGCGACTAAGACCCTTGGCAGGGCCGCCGTGGCACGAACACCCTGTCAGAAGTGGGAACGAGGAGGACTCGAAAGCCGCGCCCCACGCGGCGACCCGACACGCCAATCTGCGCATTGACCGTGTCCTTCGCAAGACGAGAAGCGTTCTCCGGGCAGGCCGTGACACTCTCGGCCCACCCCCAGCGTAGACCTCGTCGCGCGAGCAGCCGCTGTGCTCGGGCGACGTTCATGCCAATCAGGTACGGGATGGTCGTCATCCCCGACGAAGGAGGCCCGCCGGCAAGTCGGTACGCGAGCCGCTCTAGGTGGACGGGGCCGTTCCATTCGTTCCGCGCCATGCCATCTGCCTCGAGCGCGTATACGCCCTGCGGATAACCCATGGGAACCAGGCGACGAACGCGTCGGTTGCCGAGGCGTCGTGGCTCCGCGAAGATCAAGTAGCGGCCGCCGGCCTGAATACCGAGCTCGATTCCTGGAAGCCTTAGCGACGTGATCGTCACTACGCGCGAGGGGCCGCCGCGCAGGAAGCGGTTGGCTCGGAAAGCGATCGTGATCCAGCCCTGCTCGCGCACGCGCCGTGCCGTTCCGACGAAGACGACGCTCGCCTTGCGCTCCATCTCCGGGCGCGTTACTCGCCCAATGGATGTTGCGGTTGCCGCCTGGGGACTGGTCAGCGCAATCCCCACGGTAAGAGCCGCGATCCCGTAAGCGCGCAACCCCAGACCACCGAGTCGCCGTGCCATGGGACCACCTTATGCGCCTGGTATGAAGCGTTTGTATGGAAGCGCACGGGGTTGGATCAGCTTCTCGCTAAAGTTGCAGAGTGTGAGCGGGACCCGAGGCTCGGGTGTGCCGTCGAACTCGAGCTGAGGAGCCAGCGCGCCTACACTGAGGTCACGTCGGAGGGGGTCAGGTCTTGCATTGCAACAGCTCCCAGCGCGTTTGATCGGCCGCTAGACCGAGGATCCTCGGAGAAGTTTTTGAGCAACCGCCGTCCCTATAGCGGGCGAGCCTTCGAGCAAATCGGTTCGTCGGTGTTGCAGTGCAAGACCTGACCCCATCCCGCATCGCTGGGCGGTAAGACTCTCGCAACGACCGGACCGATCTCAGGGGGTCAGGTCACGGCGCCCAACACACCCTTCCATAGGCGGCGAGTGATCTCCGCGTCGTCCGAGTCGTCGTTCTAGTCCGGCACTCAGGAGAGGTCGGATTCGTTGTCGAGGGGAACACAAGCGCTGCGAGGTCCGACGGCGCGATAGCGTTCGCCTGGACATGGGTCTTGTTCCTGACCACGGCCTTTCTGAGCAGGTCGTCACGAACCCGCTCGGCGACCTTCGCGCTCGAGAATTTCTCCTCGCCGTCCTTCTCGAAGGTGAGCTCTTCTCCCCACGTACGCACGTGGCGGCTAAGAGACCACCTGTACACTCCTCATTGCTGCCGAAGCTGGAGGGGGGTTGGACGCAAGGCAAGTCGCGAATTCCCTGCGCCGCCGGACGAAACGGCGGAGTTACGGCGCGTACCTCGTCGTCGGCATCTTCCTCGCCGCGATTCTCGCATTTGTCCTCCCCACGGTTGTCGTTGACGACGGTCTCCAGGAGCTGCGTGGTCGTGATCGCGCGGCCGGTGCTGCGGCGGTTCGCTACGCGCGCATCGCGCTCGACAATCCGTTCGAGAAGGCCTTGACGATGCAAATCCATGTTGACGCCGTTGAGCGCGCTCATTGCAACTGGAGTCCTGAACCGCCTCTCCGTGGATACCGCGTCAAGCTGAGTACTCACACGCTGTTCGGACTTCGGGCGAAGCGCATGACTGTCTGCGGAGGTGGGTTGACGGCAGAATAAGATTCGAGTGCGGGTCCCAATACCAAGCGGTTGCGACGGGCGAGTGTCTCGCCACTCACTCGCCCCGTCCGCTTTCACAAGCGTTTGCCGATCCGGCTACCAGAACACCCAGCGGCGATACAAAGCTTTCGTATATTCAAACGCGTCGGAGGGGGTCAGGTCTTGCATTGCAACAGCTCCCAGCGCGTTTGATCGGCCGCTAGACCGAGGATCCTCTGAGAAGTTTTGAGCAACCGCCGTCCCTATAGCGGGCGAGCCTTCGAGCAAATCGGTTCGTCGGTGTTGCAGTGCAAGACCTGACCCCATCC
>JACDAF010000383.1 GCA_013695575.1 Chloroflexota bacterium
GCAAGCGCGTCGAGCGGCCGATCAACGTGAGCCGCTCCACCGAGGAGTCGCTCGAGGAGATCGCACGCGGCGACGAGGACGACGACTCGGTCGAGGTCGCGGAGCTCGACGGAGCATCGATCACCGATGCTGCGACGGGAGAGCCTGAGGACGATCGGACGCCATCGGAGCTTGCGACCAAGCTCGGCGCTGCGCTGAGCGCGTCGGATCGTGGGCCGGCGGTCGGGCCGCCGAGACCCTCTCATCGCGACGGGGTCCCCCCGTCCTTCGGACGGCGCCCCATCGCGCGGGGGCCCTCGGCGGTCCAGTCCGCCGACCCTCGATCCTCTTCTGCCCAGCCGGCTGCCGCCGGTCAGGCACCGTCGGCCGACCCTTCGCTGCCGGTCGAAGGTGCTGAGTTCGGGGTAGATCTCACTGTCGAGGCGGCGCGCGGGCTCACGCTGCGCAACCCGGTCATGACAGCGTCAGGCACGTTCGGGCAGGGCGTCGAGTATGCCGAGCTCTTCGACGTCGCGCGGCTCGGGGCCATCGTCAACAAGGGCACCACGCGCGAGGCGCGGCCCGGCAACCCGCAGTACCGCATCGCGGAGACGCCCTCAGGGATCCTCAACTCGATCGGTCTCGAGAATCCCGGCGCGGCGGCCGTGTCGCGCATGTACGGCCTGAAGTGGGCGGCGCTCGGCTGTCCGGTGATCGTGAACGTCGCGGGACACAGCGTCGACGACTACGTCGCCGTCGTCCGCGAGCTGGAGGGAACGCCCGGCGTCGCCGGCTACGAGCTCAACGTCTCATGCCCGAACGTCGAGGGCGGCACGCTCTTCGGCTGCGATCCGTCCCTCGCGGCCGAGGTCGTCCGGGCGGTGAAGGGGGAGACGTCCCTGCCGGTCATCGTGAAGCTCACTCCGAACGCACCGGACGTGGTCGGGGTCGCCCTGGCTTGCGAGGAGGCGGGTGCCGATGGTCTTACCGCGATCAACACCATCCTCGGCATGCGCATCAACACGGCCAAGCGCCGGCCGATCCTCGGCATGGGCTCGGGCGGGCTCTCCGGTCCGGCGATCCGTCCGGTCGCCGTCCACATCACGTACCAGGTCGCGCGCGCGGTCTCCATCCCGATCATCGGCGCCGGCGGCGTCACCTCCGCCGGCGACGCGCTCGAGTTCCTCATGGCCGGCGCGTCCGCGGTGCAGGTCGGCACGGCGACGTTCGCCGACCCGCTCGCGCCGATCCGGGTGCTCGAGGGGCTTGCGGCGTATGTGCGCGACCAGGGGCTCATGTCGATCCGCGAGGTGATCGGCGTCGCCTTGCCAGCCGAGCCCGCGTCCACGCTCCAGGAGGATGCGGAGGGTGGTTAGGCATACTCACGCCGTGAGCCCGTTGAAGACCGCGAGGCCAGCGAAGCAGAACCGCGGAAAGCCGCTGCCCGAGCACATCGCGTGAACGACACGCTCCCGCGCCTTCGCGCGCTCCACGGGCTCTGGGAACGCGGCGTCGCGGGCCTCACGGTCGACCAGGTCAACCACGTCGAACGCGCCGGCGTCCTCCCGATCGCGTTCACGCTCGTGCACTTCGTCCGCGGCGAGGACGCGCACGCGGTCGAGCTCCTCGATACGGAAGGGCTGCTCTGGGACCAGCACGTCACGCGCTTCGGCTACGAGGGGGTCATCCCAAGTCGCGGTACGCCGATGGCCGACGCTGAGCGCGTGCGCATCGGGGACATGGACGCGTGGCGCGCGTACCAGCGCGCGGTGTTCGCTCAGGTCGAGCAGGGTCTCGAACGCCTGCCGGAGGAGCGGCTGGCGCTGCCGATGTTCGGTGGCGGGCGTCCCGAGTCGCTCCGAGGCGGGTTCCTGGCCGCGTACGTCCCCCAGGGGACGATCACGCGGCGGCACGCGATCGAGGCCTGGCTGTATCAGCACGGCTGCCGCCATCTCGGTGAGCTCGAGCACGCCCGCGCGCTCGTCGGGCTCGGCGGCCTCTCCTAGTCGGCCCGGTCGGGCGGCTGCCTTCCTCGCCAGACCTCCTCCCTCGAGCCGCCTCGGGCGCTCCGATCGGCCGCCGGGGCACGACTCCTCTGGTGTCGCCCCGGGGCGACCCGCGGGCCGCTACTCCCGCCGCATCACCAGCCCGATGCGGCCGTACGTGCCGCGCGGATCCGTGTAGACCTTCACCTGCTCATCGGTCTCGGACGTGAGCGCCATGTCCCAGAGCCGGTTCTGCGCCTCGAACGCGACCTCGCCAAGCTGCGGGAACCGCTCGAGCGCTCGCCGGCCCATCTCGTGGACGAGGTGCTGGATCGAGCGCGAGTTGAAGTCGTCGAACACGCGCGCGCAGAGGTCGCGCAGCTGCTCGGGCGCGACGTAGCGGCCGATGCGGTCGCCCGCGGCGTCCGCGGGATCCGCGTACCGCCAGTACGCATCGAAGTGGATGTACAGCGGGCGATCGATCATCTCGGGAAGCGTCGTGTAGTCGTCGCGGACGAACTGCGCGAACGAGCTGCCACTGAGCTTGACGAGCTGCATCCCCTGCCTGCCGCTCCGCGCCTCGGTGATCGCCGGATCGCCGCCCGCGCGCGACGCAGTCACCTCCGCGTAGGAGGCGTCGCCGCGCGAGCGGGAGTGCAGCAGGTGGCTCAGTGACACGAAGGGCAGCTCGGTACAGGTCACGCGGAGCGTCTCGAGGTGCGGCCACGTCTCGAGGAAGCGCAGCGCGAGGGACCCGGCGAACGCCTCGTGCGTCGAGCCCTCGAACGTGAGGGCGGAGGCGTAGACGAAGTTCTTCATCGTGTCTGTCGCGACGACCTCGCTGTTGTCCCCTTCGGTATACGCGGCGAGAAAGCCCGCCCCGAGGACCTGGACGTCCACTCGCGCAGCGAAGATATTGTTCTCGCGCCCGACGAAGTCTGACTCCGGGACCCGCGTGAGCCCGCGCAGTGGGGCCGCGTTGGTGCGGTAGACCGTGACGTCCGCCTTGCCGTATTCGATGTCGTAGCTCGTCATCGCAGGGGGTCCCGCCCCGGGCCACCCCCGGCGTCCGCGAGGCGGTCTCGCGCGATCGCGAGGAGCTCACTGATCGCGATCGCCATCTCCGTCTCGCGGTCATGCGCAAGGCGCTCGCGGAGGATCGGCACCATCGCGCTCTTCGGGCGCCCCGCGACGAAGACGACGAAGCGGAACCCGAACCGGCGCTCGTACTCGGCATTGAGCGACGCGAGGTCGCCCATCGTCGCGGCTCCCGCCTCGCCACCTTGCTCCCGTGCCGACGCGTCGGACAACCCGGACGGATCGGCACCGATGCGCGGGTGCGCGCCCAGCAGCGCGATCCGCTGGTCCTCGCTCATGCCACCGATGAGCCGCGCCGCTTCGTCCATCACGTCATCGACGGTCTCGTGCCGGCCTGCTGCACGCAGGCCGTCGACGAGCGCCGGGGCCCGCTCGAACGCGAGAGCGATGCGGCCCGGGTCGAGCGCCGACGTCCCGGCGACGCGCATCGGGGTGCTCTGCCGGCGCGCGCCGCTAGCTGCCACGGTACGTCGTCGCCCCGAATGGTGAGAGGAGCAGCGGCACGTGGTAGTGCCCGCTCTCGAGACGCACGACGAGCGCGATCTCGTGGAAGAAGCCGCCGGCGAGCGTGAAC